>JAOLYM010000009.1 GCA_028343435.1 Candidatus Nitrosopelagicus sp. | reverse complement strand
GAAGATCCACTTGCTGCAGGAATTGTAGATGCATTTATTGAAAAAGGACTTCCGGTATTTGGGCCAACCCAAAACGCTGCACAGTTAGAATCAAGTAAAATTTGGGCAAAAGAATTCATGAAGAGAAATTCTATACCTACCGCTGATTTTCAAATATTTGATGATGCACAAAGCGCAAAAGATTTTGTTAAATCATATGAAAAACCTGTTGTAATAAAAGCAGACGGTCTTGCTGCAGGAAAAGGTGTAATTGTTTGTCATAATAAAGATGAAGCAAATGATGCAATAGATACAATCTTGACAAAAAAATCATTTGGAGATGCAGGATCAAAAATAATTATTGAAGAAAGAATTGACGGCATAGAGGCATCTTACATTGCTCTATGTGATGGTAAAATAGGAATTCCTATGGCCACAAGTCAAGATCATAAACGAATTTTTGATAATGACGAAGGTCCAAACACTGGAGGCATGGGTGCTTATTCTCCTACGCCAATAATTGATGAAAAACTTGCATCTGAAATCCAGGAAAAAATAATTAATAAAACAATTAATGCAATGCATCAAGAAGGAATTGATTTCAAAGGATTTCTTTATGCTGGAATAATGATCAAAGATGGCACTCCATACGTTCTTGAATACAATGTTCGAATGGGTGATCCTGAATGTCAGCCAATTCTAATGCGTCTTGATTCTGATTTGTATGATTATCTACGTGCTTCATCTGAAGGAAAATTAAAAGAGTTGCCTGAAATATCTTGGAAAAATGATTATTCTGTATGTGTCGTATTGGCATCTGATGGATATCCTAAATCATATCCTACAGGTGATGTGATTTCTGGATTTAATGATGTTCCATCAAATTCATTTGTATTTCATGCTGGAACAAAAAAACAAGATGATAAAATAATTTCTAATGGTGGTCGTGTCTTAGGAGTTACCGCATTAGGTTCTACATTACAAAATGCAATTGATAATGCATATGATGCATGTAAAAAAATACAATGGAGTAACAAGTATCAAAGAAACGATATAGGAAAAAAAGGACTTTCTAGTTTATGATGTTTTTATAACATCTCTTTCTGTAATTATCCAATCCATTCTGATATCTTCATCTGTAACTGGAACTGACTTGACAATTTGTTTTGAATATGAAAGTGCAATCTTAATTGCACTGTTGCCTTCAAGATATTTATCATAAAATCCTTGTCCATACCCAATTCTATTTCCTTCCCCATCCAATCCTACACACGGAACTAAAATCACATCATGTCTTTCTTGAATTGGTGCATTATCTTTTGGTTCTGGTATGTCAAATTCACCTTTATCTAATTTTGATAAATCATCAATTGTTCTAAATGACATGGTGTTACTTGATATTCTAGGCAACGAAACACTCTTCTTTTCGTCTAATAACTGAGTGATTAATTTGACAGTTTGTACCTCACTTCCTATTGAATAATAACAAGCAATGGATTTTGCTTCTGAGATTACTTTAGTTTTCATTAATTTTGATAAAATTTTCTCACTATGAATTTCCATCAAATCAAATGATGTTGAATCTCTTTTTTCTAAAAGATGCTTACGTAAAGCAGCTTTTTCAGGATTTAATGTCAATTCCCTTTGATATTGCAGCTGCTGTAACAGTATTTTTCAAAAGCATGGCAACCGTCATTGGTCCCACACCTCCTGGAACTGGTGATGCAAATGAAGTCTTTTCAATAATTTCTGAATAATCTGCATCCCCTGATAATTTTCCTTCGTGTCTGGTAGTTGCAACATCAATTACTACTGCACCATCTTTTATCATATCTGGTGTAAGCTTGAAAATTTCTCTATTGCCGACTCCTGTTATTATTATATCTGAATCTAAACAAATTTTCTTTAGATCTTTAGTTTTTGAATGACATGTAGTTACAGTTGCATTATTTTGCAATAATAGATGATACAGTGGTTTTCCTACCAAATTGCTTCTATTGATTATTACTACATTTTTTCCTTCTAGTTCAATATTGTAATATTTACACATCTCAATTATACCTGAAGGTGTACATGCGACTAACATTGCTTTTCCAATTGATAAGAGTCCAACATTCGGTGGTGTTAAACCGTCAACATCTTTTTCAGGTAAAATTTGTGTTGTTGTATTAAACTCACTGAGATGTGATGGAAGTGGCAGTTGTACTAAAATACCATGAACCGTCTCATCCTCATTTAATTTTTCAATTAATTGATTCAATTCTTCTTGTGTGATATCAGATGATGGTGTATGATCCTTTGTTAATATTCCAACTTCCTCGCATGCTTTGTGTTTATTTCTTACATAAGTTGCAGAAGCTGTATTTTCTCCTACAAGTACCGTTGCAAGACATGGTGAAACTCCTTTTGATTTCAAATCATTTACAATTTCTGTAACTTTTACTTTGATGCTCTTTGCAACCTCAATTCCGTCAATTTTAACTCCTGTCAATGTTGCTAAATTCACAAAGCGAGTAATAAATCCTTGATTATAAAATCACAGAAAAGAAATTATTGGGTAAACAAAACGTGATGGTATGTTCGTTGCAATTGTTGATATTGTTCTTAAAGATGAGAAAAAAGATGAATTTAAGACCTGGATTACCGAATCAAATAAGGCTCTATCAAAGTTTGATGGGTTTGTCTCAAGAAGATTGCTTGAAGCACAAGATGGCGGAAACAGAATTATGGTTGAATTCAATGATATGGAGTCTTTTAAAAAAATGCATTCAAGTCCAGAGCATGGAAAATTTGCTGGTGAAATAGGACAATTTATGGCTCAACCTCCACAGCGTAATTTCTTCCAAGTAGTTGCTGAATAAAATGAAATTTGAGTATAACACCGCTGAATATATTAAAAAAATAAACAATGGAAATTCATATTTCAATACATTTCTTGATAAAAATACTCTTGCTGCAGGAATCTTAGTTTTGAAACCTGGTGAAGAAGATACTCAACTTCCACATGAATCTGATGAAATGTATTATGTTTTAGATGGTGATGGATTTCTCAAAATAAAAAATAAAAAATATAAATTGAAACAAGGAAAAGCATTCTTTGTACCAAAAGATACTGAACATTATTTTTTTGGAAATAAGAAAAAATTAACTGTATTATATTTTTTTGGTGGCCCAGATTCTTAACTTGAAATTCTAACTCTTCTTCCTTTGATTAATAGTTTCTTTTTAGCAAAAAGTTCTACTGCTTTTGGATAAATTTCATGTTCTTTTGTAAGAATTTTCTTTGTCAATGTTTTTTCTGTATCCTTATTTCCAATCTTAACAATTTCTTGTATGATTATTGGACCTGTATCAACACCTTCATCTACAAAATGTACTGTACATCCTGAATATTTTGCACCAAACTCTATTGCTTGTTTTTGTGCATCTAATCCTGGAAATGCAGGAAGGAGTGCAGGATGAATGTTTAAAATTTTATTTTTATATTCTTTAATGAAGTGTGGACTAATAATTCTCATAAATCCTGCCAAGCAAACTAATCCATTTGTAGGTGTCACATTATATTTTCTTAATGTTGTGATAATTTCTTTATCAAATTGTAATCTCTTTCCTTTGTATTTAGAACTGTCAATTACTGCTGTTTGAACTCCCATCTTCTTTGCAATTGCTAATCCTTTTGCATTTGATTTGTTTGAAATAACTATTGCTGGGTTTATTGGAATTTTTTGCTTTTTAATTGCTTTAAGAATTGATTCCATATTGCTGCCTCTTCCTGAAATCAAAATTCCTAGATTTTTCAATACATGATTTTATTCATGGAATAAATTAAACGCTGTGTTAGTTAACATTCGATCAAACTTGCAATTTATAATCAAAAAGGTATGATGTGATATAATGAGAAATGTTAGACTAACAAAAAATGGAATTGAATGTCCTAACTCAAACTCAACTGTATATCTAGATCCAAAAAAAATTAAAAATGAAGGTATACATTTTGTGTCACACGCTCACATAGACCATCTTCCAAACGGCGGTGATGGAACTATTCTTTCATCTATTGAAACCAATAAAATCGCTGAATTACGAGGATTCACGCTCAAAAATTCTACTGACACCCTTGATAATTTCACTCTTGTAGATAGCGGTCATATTTTTGGTTCAAAGGGATTACTTTTCGATGATATATTTTACACTGGAGATATTTCAACACGTGACCGTGGGTTTCTAAAAGGTGCAAAAGTTCCAAAATGTAAAACTTTAATCACTGAATGTACTTTCGGTTTACCTGAATTTATTTTACCTTCCGTAACTGAAATTGTTAAACAAGTAAATGAAATAATTGCTAACTTGTACTCTAAAGGAAAACCTGTTATTCTTTTAGGATATGAATTAGGAAAGGCGCAAACACTTTCTCAGTTATTCGGTGACTGGGATCCAATCTACTATCATGATTCTGTAAAAAAAATGAATGATTTACATCGTTTAATGGGTGTTCCACTAAAAGATTCTATAGGTCATACTCAAGCTGAATCAGAAGGATTATTAAATAAAAAACCCTGGGTTATGGTCGCTCCGATGATGAGTGCAAAAAATAATTTTATTAAAGATATGAAGTCAAAGTATGATGCAATAACGATTGGTTTTAGTGGATGGGCGAATTCTAAAAAATTTGGTTTTTCAAGAGGAACTGATTATTCTATTCCATTAAGTGATCATTGTGATTATAATGAACTAATTGAACTTGTGAAAAAATCTGGTGCTGAAAAAATTTACACTATACATGGATTTGTTGATGAATTTTCTATGGATTTAAACAAACTTGGATTTTCTGCACAACCTTTACGTGAATCTTCTCTAGATAATTTTTGTTAGCTGAACTTTCTTAAACTTCTATTATATGCAACACCAAACCTATGTGTCTCATCTCTTGCATGTTGCAAAATTTTTATCGAATCTTTACTTTTTGGTATAACTATGGATCTTGTTTTCTTTGGAACAAAAATTTCTTCATTTTCTTTTGCAAGTGATATGCATGGAATTTCTACATCTACCTCCTTTAGAGCTGACATTGCAGCACTTAGCTGACCTTTTCCACCATCTATTAAAATTAAATCTGGAAATTCACTCTTTTCTTTTTTCAGTCGAGAGTACCTTCTTCCTACAATTTCGTTAATCATTGCAAAATCATCTCTACCTGTAATTGTTTTAATTTTGAATTTTCTATATCCTGATTTATCTGGTTTTGCATCCACAAATCTTGCCATAGAACCAACCGCGTATTCATCCCCGTGATTAGATATGTCAAAGCATTCTATTATGCGTGGAATTGTAGGTAGTTTGAGAATTTCTCTTAATTCTACTAATCCTGGGTCTGCATTTTTATTTTGTATTAGTTTGATATTTCGAAGTATCAATTCTATCATTTCTTTTCGTTTTCCTTTATTTCCAAGTATAATTTTTACCGGAAATCCAGCTCTATCTGTTAGTGCTTTTGCAAGTGATTCTTTTTCATCAATTTCTTCACTTGTGACAATCGTTTTTGGAATTTGGTGTGTTGTATAATATTGGTATAAGAAATTTGTAAAATTATTATCTCCGATTAAATCAAATGAAAATTTTTCACTGTCTCTAATCACTCCATGTGTTTGTCTGAATGTCATTACAATTGCATCTTGTTTTCCAAACTTTATACCAAAATACTCTTCATCTGATTTCTTTGCATCTTCCATTTTCTTTCCTGAATCAATACTACCTAATCTCTGAAGCGTATCTCTGATTTCTATAGCTCTCTCAAATTGTTCTGAACTTGATGCATCTTCCATTTGTTTTTGTAATTTTTTAGTAAATTCTTTCATCTGTTGTTTACTTTTCAAAATTGATTCTAAATCTGAAATATTTTCATCATATTCTTTTGCAGCGGATTTAAATTCACACGGACCATCACAGTTTCCTATGTGATATTCTAAACATACTTTTTTTGGTAATGTTTTACAAATTCTTACTTTGAATGATTTACGTAAGGATCCTATTGTTAGTAATTTCGAACTTCCTTTGGTAAATGGACCGAAAATTTTTCCTTTTCCTAAAAAATCTCCATTACGTGTACGTCTAGCAACTAATAATCTTGGAAATTTCTCATCTGTAATTCGAAGATATGTATACCTTTGTTGATCTTTTAATTCAATATTGTATGTTGGTCTATACCTCTTAATCATATTAGATTCAAGCAAAAATGCTTCACTTTCATTATCTGTTAACACAAATTCAATATCTGCAATCTTTGAAACCAATTTTTGTGTTTTATAATTTTGATTTTTTAAAAAATATGATTTAACTCGATTCTTCAAGTTTTTTGCTTTTCCAATATAGATTATCTCGCCTTTGGAATCTTTCATCAAATAAATTCCTGGTTCTTTAGGTATGGTGACTTTTGATATATCAAATATCATTTCTTTATCACTTTTTTGAGATACTTTCCTGTATAACTTTTTGAAAATTTAGATACCTCCTTTGGCGTGCCTGTTATCACGACATTTCCTCCTTCATCGCCTCCTTCAGGACCTAGATCTATTATCCAATCTGAATTTTTTATAACATCCATGTTATGCTCAATTACAATTACTGTATTTCCTACGTTTACCAATCTATTCAAAACATCTAGTAATTTTTGAACATCTGCAAAATGTAATCCTGTAGTTGGCTCATCTAGTATGTAGAGTGTTTTGCCGGTTCCTCTTTTTGACAACTCTGATGCAAGCTTTACTCTTTGTGCCTCTCCTCCTGATAATGTGGTTGATGATTGTCCAAGTTTTATGTATCCTAATCCCACATCTACAACTGTTTCTAGTTTTTTCTTGATTGTTGGTATATTTTCGAAAAATTCTAACGCTTCTTCTACTGTCATTTGTAAAATATCTGCAATATTCTTTCCCTTGTACATAACTCCTAAAGTTTCAGAATTGTATCTTTTTCCATTACATTCATCACATTTCACATAAACATCTGACAAAAACTGCATTTCAATTTTTTTCACTCCATCTCCTTCACATGCAAAGCATCGTCCTACTGCAACATTAAATGAAAACTGACCTGGTGTATATCCTCGTTCTTTTGATAATGCTGTATTTGAAAACAGTTCTCTGATTGGAGTAAATGCTCCAATGTATGTTGCAGGATTTGATCTAGGTGTTCTTCCAATTGGGGATTGATCAATTGAAATTATCTTATCAATGTTTTCTACTCCTGCTACATCTTTGTGTTTTCCTGGCAGTCCTGAGGTTTTATAGAAATAAGATGAAAGTGTTTTAAGAAGTATGTCATTGATTAATGTAGATTTTCCAGAACCTGAAACACCTGTAACTGAAATTAAATACCCTAATGGAAATTCTACATCTATGTTTTTCAGATTATTTTCTTGTGCTCCTTTAACTACAATCTTTCCTTTCTGTTCTCTAATTTTTTCATCAATTTTGATCAAATCGTGATCTTTTAGATAATCTCCTGTTACTGATTTATGATTATTGAGAATTTGTTTTAATGTTCCTTCAAAGACTACACTTCCACCATGCACTCCTGCACCTGGTCCTAAATCCACAATCCAGTCTGAATTTCTGATAATTTCTTCATCATGTTCTACTACTATGACTGTATTTCCTAAATCTCTTAATTTTGATAATGTTTTGATCAATCTTGCATTATCTCTTTGATGCAAACCTATGGTTGGTTCATCTAGTACATACAGAACACCTGTTAAGTTAGAACCAATTTGTGTTGCAAGTCTAATTCTTTGAGATTCGCCTCCTGAAAGAGTAGCACTAGATCTATTCAAAGAGAGATAGTTTAGGCCAACATTTCTTAAAAATTCAAGTCTCTCTTTGATTTCTTTTAAAATATCTCTTGCAATGAATTGCTCTGTTTCATTTAATTCTAATTTATTAAAAAATTCATACGATGAATCTATTGAAAGATCACAAACCTCCATGATGTTTTTTGAATTAACTTTTACTGCAAGCGCTTCTGGTTTTAGCTTTTTCCCGTGACATGTCAAACATGGTGTATCTCTCATGAATTGTTTTAGCCATTCTCTTTTTGCTTCGGAATCTGTTTCCATAAATTTACGTTGAAGGTTATTTAGAACTCCTTCAAATGCATCTGTATATTCCCAAAATGAATCGCTGTTTTTAGATTCATATGAAAATTTCATTAAATCTTCTGAACCGTGTAATATTATTTTGATCTGTTTTGATTTTATTTGATTTATTGGAGTCATCAGATTGAATCCATATTTCTTGCCTACTGCGCGTAGTTCTTGACGTCTAAATGATGAAAATCTACCACTCCATGGAACAATTGCTCCATCTAGAATTGATTTTGTTTTATCAGGTATCACTAAATCTGCATCAAATTCCATTTTAACTCCTAGTCCATTACATTGATTACACATTCCAAATGGTGAATTAAAAGAAAATGTACGTGGTTCTAACTCTCCAACTGTAATTCCACAATGAGGACATGCATTATTTTGTGAAAAAATCTTTTCATCTTTTTCTGATGCTACTAGAACTGAACCTTTTGCAGCTTTCAATGCTGTTTGAATTGCCTCAAAGATTCTACTCTTGTCTGATTTTGAGGCTACAATTCTATCTACTATGATTTCTATATTATGCCATTTTTGTCTATCCAGTTTTGGAAATTCATCTTCTAGTACTATCGTTTCTCCATTTACTCTTGCTCTTGAATATCCATCCTTTTTCATTTGTTCAAATAATTTTTCATAAGTTCCTTTTTTTCTTTGAACTAAAGGTGCTAACACAAGAATCTTTTTTTGTCCAAAATCTTTTATGACTGAATCTGTAATTGATTCAATAGATTGTGAAGATATTTTTCTTCCACAATTTGTACAATGTGGAATTCCAATTCTAGCAAATAATAATCTCAAATAATCATAAATTTCTGTTGTTGTTCCAACTGTGGAACGTGGATTTTTACTAGTTGTTTTTTGTTGAATGGATATTGCAGGAGATAGGCCATCTATTGAATCAACATCTGGCTTATCCATCATTTCTAAGAATTGTCTTGCGTATGATGATAGTGATTCTACATAACGTCTCTGCCCTTCAGCATAAATTGTATCAAATGCAAGTGTTGATTTTCCTGAACCTGATAGTCCGCTAATTACGATAATTTTGTTTTTTGGTATGTTCACATTGATATTTTTTAAATTATGGTGACGTGCACCTTTAACTCTTAATTCATCATGATTCATCTTTTTGTAACTCCTTTTCAATTCTTTTTATTTTATCTCTACATCTTATTGCATTTTCAAAGTCTAAATCTTCGGCAAATACTTTCATCTGTGTCTCAACTTCAATTTTTTGTTTACCTAAATCTGTTTTTGATTTATTTTTTATTTCATCTAATTCTATTTCTTGTTCTGGTATTGATTTGATAATTGTTTTAGGTATTATCTCATGTGTCTCATTATACTTCATCTGTTTTTGACGTCTTCGCTCTGTTTCAGAAATTGCTGATTTCATTGATCTAGTTACGTTGTCTGCATACATGATCACCTTTCCTTCTACATTTCTTGCGGCTCTTCCACAGGTTTGAATCAGGCTAGTATCATTTCGTAAAAATCCTTCCTTATCTGCATCCAATATGGCTACAAGTGAAACCTCTGGAATATCTAGTCCTTCTCGTAGTAAGTTTATGCCTACTAGCACATCAAATTCACCTAATCTCAATTGTCTGATTAATTCTGTTCTTTGCAGTCCTTCAATTTCAGAGTGAAGATATCTTACTCTTACTTCTTTTTTAGATAAATACTCAGCCAGATCTTCCGCCATTCTCTTAGTCAGTGTAGTTACTAGTGTTCGCTCATTCTTTTTTGCTCTAATTGAAACTTCTTTAATTAAATCATCCATCTGACCTTGTGATTTTCTAATTTCAACATTCGGTTCAATTAATCCTGTAGGTCTTACCAGTTGTTCTACAATTTGTTTTGATCTCTTCTTTTCATAATCTCCCGGTGTCGCTGATACAAAAATTACATCTTTGAGTTTTTTTTCAAACTCTTCAAATTTTAATGGCCTGTTATCAAACGCACTGGGCAATCTAAATCCATAATCTATCAATGATTTTTTTCTAGAAAAATCACCTTTGTACATACCATGTAATTGTGGAAGTGTAACATGAGATTCATCGATTACTAGTAAGAATTCTTTTCCAAAAAAATCTAATAAACAGAATGCGGGTTCACCTGGATTTCTTCCATCAAAATGTCTAGAGTAATTTTCAATACCTGAGCAGTATCCTAGTTCTTCAATCATTTCTAAATCATATTTTGTACGCATCTCCAATCTTTGTTTTTCTAATTCGGGTAAGGTGCTTAGTGTCTTCTTTAATTCACTTTTAATTGATTTTACCGCCTTATCTCGAATATCTTTTGCAATTAGATAGTGTTTTGCTGGAAAAATTTTGAATACATCGACATCTTTTTTCACATCCAATGAAACATTATTTAAAATTGATATTTTTTCAATTTCATCACCAAATAATGAAATACGTATTACATCTTGTGAATATGCTGGTATGACATCTAAAGTGTCACCTTTAACTCTAAAGTTTCCAGGTATTAGTTCTACATCGTTTCTCTCATATCTGGCATTGATTAATTTTTTAATTATTTCTGTTCGTGATATTTTTTCATTTTTGTTTAATGTAATTGCCATGTCTTCCCATTCTTTTGGGGAACCAAGTGAATAGATGCATGATACTGTTGAAATTATGATTGTTGGTTCTCCTGAAAGAAGCATTGCAGTAGCTTCTAGTCTTAATTTTTCAATTTTTTCATTAATTTGAGTATCTTTTTCAATGTATGTGTCTGTTTGAGGTAGATAACTTTCAGGTTGATAATAATCATAATAGCTCACAAAGTATCCCACGTTATTTTTTGGGAAAAATTGTTTTAATTCTGAATAAAGTTGGGCTGCCAATGTTTTGTTATGTGATATGATTAATGCATTTTTTCCAGTATTTGCTATTACATTCGCAACTGTGAATGTTTTACCACTGCCTGTCACTCCTAATAATGTCTGATTCATTTTGGTCTTGGAGCCTTTCACAAGATCATCTATTGCTTGTGGTTGATCTCCTGTTGGTAAAAATTCTGAATTTATCTCAAATTTCTGCATACTTACTATGATTCTTAAGAAAATATATGCTAACTATTAAAATTCAGCAAACTGCTTCTCTAATTGTCTGTCCTTCGAAGTTTCTATCAAACCATTCCTTGTAACTTGGCTCATTATCATATCTGTCTAGATAATGCTGTAAGTCTTTTTCAGGATCTGGGAATCCTGGAATTATAGTTTCTTTATCGCCTACTTGTGGTATTAAGACTTCTCTAATTGTCTGTCCTTCGAAGTTTCTATCAAACCATTCCTTGTAACTTGGCTCATTATCATATCTATCTTGATAATATTTCAAATCTTTTCCTGGCGCTGGGAAATTAGGAACTTTTGTGGCTGACACAAGTATTGTTTCATCTTGACATGTTATTCTTTCTTCAATATCTGGCTGTGTTGAAAATAACTCTGAACTATTTCCCATGTATGCAGCTCCACCACCGATAATTATCACTGCAATTATTCCTATTACTATCCCTACAAGTTTTCCTTTACCTGACTTTTTTGTAATTGTATTGTCTGCGTCTACATGTTCGATAAATTTTTCCTCAATTGTTGGTTCTTTTGATGCTAATTCTTCTTTTTGTGGTTCCGGCTTTTTTGTTTCTGTGCGCGGCTTAATGTATGGATTTTCTGATGTCGCTTTAACTTCTGTAATTTTAAATGATGACTCTGTTGTTTTTCTAATTCTTGGGAAATTAGTTTTTTGTCTATCTGAAGGCTTCATCTTGCTTGTCATTTGTCTATGTCTTGGTGTTAGATATTGCTCAACTAACGCATCAACATATTTTCTATCTTGCATAGAAATCATGCTTCTTTTTTGAAATGATTCGATAATCTGTTTCAATCTATCTGGATTACCTTTACCTATTTCCAGTAGTCTTAATGCATCATCTATGGTTGAATCTGACATGTACTATCTTCTGTATTGAAATGTTTATAAAAATTAAGACAAACTTACCATTCTACATCTTCTTTCATGACCAGTCTACCATTCTCCATGGCAAATCCCATTATTTTTACTGTGTCTTTTGCGGTTTTGGAATTCTTATCTAGTATTTTTGTGGCTAATTCTATTTTTTCTTCTTTATTCATATTTTGCCCAATCTTGTATTTTCCATTCATTTCTTTTGGTGTTACTTTGATTACAGCTGTTGCATCTAGTACGTCCATATCCTCTCTCATTGGGATGTATCGTCCTTCTGGCTGATATTTTTTCATCAATCCGTTTAATGCTAGAACTTTTTCTTTTTTGTCTTCTACCAAAGTTGCTTCTCCCTTAATCACCACGCTGATGTATAATGTATCTGCAAGAGATGCATCGTCTGGGTCAGAAAAATATGATGGTAAAAACTCTAAATTTCTATCTACTTCAAAACCTACTTTGGAATTACATTTGATATTTTCTATTTTTTCTCCTCTGATATGTGAGTGCATGTAAACTGAATTATCTAAAAAAATGAAATTCATTGGAATTATTTGGGGAAATCCATCTTTGTCAATACTTGAAATTCTACCTGTACTTTCTTCGTCCAAAAATTTAATAATTTTATCTTTGGATTTTATGATTAATTTTCCTA
Organism: Candidatus Nitrosopelagicus sp.; assembly: GCA_028343435.1. Taxonomy (GTDB): domain Archaea; phylum Thermoproteota; class Nitrososphaeria; order Nitrososphaerales; family Nitrosopumilaceae; genus Nitrosopelagicus. The sequence continues at coordinate 15,585 of JAOLYM010000009.1, read as the reverse complement.
CTAGTTGCATACGCTTAGAAATTTCTTGCTAGTTAAATTATTTTTCTTGATCTTTGAAATATGGAATTACTTTACTTGCAAATTGATCAATGGAACCAAAGTAATTTGAGCCCCAGAATCTTATAACAAAATGATTTACACCTGCTTGAAGGAATTTCTCAAATACCTCAATCACATCGTCTGGTGTACCCACTCCTACTGAGGATCTTGCAATCTTATCTGGAATCGTTGTTGCAGCTTCTCTCATCTTTACAATCCAATCTTGGTTTGACATTGAATATTCTGTAAAGTATTTTTTGAAATCAAATCCTTCTACATCTTTTAATCCGTGAACTCTAAGAACTTCTGGTTTAAACAAACTAACTTTGATTGCTTCTTTCATTTTTGCCCATGATGTTTCGGCATCATCTGAGAAATATACGTCGATATCTAATGCCATCTGGAAATCTTGTTTATCTTCTTCAGTTCTTTCATTTTCATTCATTGAATTAACAATTTGATCTTTATGATCTTCAAATAATTCTGGTGTATATCCAATTGGTAACCATCCATCTCCATATTTACCTGTCATTCTTAGTGTACGTGGTCCTCCAGATGCCATGTAAATTGGAACATGTGGTTGTCGCACTGATTTTGCTTGAAGACACGCTTCTGTTAATTGATAATATTTTCCTTCCCAGGTTTTTCTATTATCTGGGTCTGAATCGTATAGTTGTTTGATAACTTGTAATTGTTCTTCAAATTTTGATACTGGTTTATCAAATGGAATGTTAAATTCTTTAAGATTTTGTGCTTCTCCTGCACCGATTCCTAATGTTCCTCTTCCTTTCGATAGTCTGTCTAATGTAATTGATGCTAGTGCAATGTTAGATGGATGTCTTCGTAATGCATCTGTTACACAGGTTCCTAATTCTACGTTATTTGTAACTGCTGCAATTCCTGCAAGCATAACCCATGGGTCATTGACAATTGCGTTACTCCATTGTGGAACATTTGAATGGTCCATATACCAAATTGAATGATAACCTGTTTTGTCTGCTAAACTACATGCTGTTAAAATTTGATCTTCAGTTAATCCTAATCTTGCTACGTTTAATCCATTTTGAATTCCGAATTTGAGCATTTTACCTGAAAATACTCGATAACGGGTGTTAATAAAGCATGGCGGTTTATGTTGCCACTATTAAATAAAAATATAAAAAAGAAATAATGTTTTAGAGATTTCCAGCTTTAATGTCGTTAAGACATTTCACGACGTCTTCTTTTGAAATTGGAATTGGATTTGGATCTAAATGACCTTTGTCTGTCATTACTACATCTGCTGCTTGTTCAACATCTGCTTTTAGTTCTAATTTATCAAATCCCATCTTCTCGATAATTTCTTTGAATCTGTCATAAAATATCGACTTGTTATGTTTGTGGGCAACTGTGGTACATGATGACAATGAGTAACCATGTGGTACACCTTCATTTGAAAAGACATATGATAATGCATGTCCTAACGTGGTTGAACAGTTTCCGAAACCCATTCCTGATAACATGGATCCGTATGGATAATTCTCTGGTTTATCATTCATGATTGCATCATACAATACATCAAATGCTTGTTTACACAATGTTTTGGTAAGATCATTTCCAAGTTTACTATCATAACCTTCCGTTGCTTGTGCACATGCATCACACACTGAACTTTTGATAACTTGCTCTGGTGTTCCGTTCATAAAGTATGAATCAATTACTGCTCTATCTGCAAGGAATCTATCCTCTCGTAGCAGTTTCTTTTTTCCATCAAACTTTAGAACACAATATGTTGTCATTTCTGCTCCTGTTCCAAATGTTGTAGGAATTAGAATTTTTTCTACACCCATTTCTGAAGCAGCATATTTTACAACGTCCATTGAACTTCCTCCTCCTAATCCAATCATTGCACTAATGTTTTTGGATTTGTATTCGTCAATTACCTCTTTAACCATTTCAATTGATGGTTCTGGTTGAACTTTGTCGTACAAGATATAATCCTGTATGCCCATTTTCCCCAACCATTTGTCAGATAATTCTGGAGGTACTGTTGTAACTACTAAAGCATTTTTTGGATATTCAGCTTGTGATAATGCATCTTCCCCAAATTGAATTACTTTGGGAACTCTTACTGTATCCATATTTGATATGAAATACTATTCTTACTTATACCTTCCAATATCAAAAACTTAAGTTATTTTCATTTCAATCATAACTAGTTGATCAAAAATCCTTCAAAACTACCTCTCAATCATAATTCTCGTGACATTCTAAAAATACTGAATGAAGGTATGATTGAATCAATTCCTTCTACACATCTAAAAAAATACATATTAAAAAATAAAATAAAACTACCTTCATCTCAAATAGATCTTCAAAAATTCAATCGTGTATTTCTAGTTGCGATTGGTAAATCTGCAGGTAATATGACTGAATATGTTTCAAAAAAAATTAATTTTGAAAGTGGAATAGTTGTTGTACCAAAAGGGATTGTACCAAAAATAGATACTTCAACTTTTGAAGTAATTACCTCTGGACATCCTCTCCCAAATCACAACAGTCTAAAATCTGGAAAATCCTTGATCAAATTTTTGAATAACACAACAAAACATGATTTTGTATTATTTCTTATTTCGGGTGGTGGGTCTGCATTATCTGTATTACCTAATTCAATTTCTTTGCGCGATAAAATACGTGTAAATCATGAATTAATCCGATCAGGTGCTAACATTAACGAAATTGCATGTATTCGTAAGCATTTATCACTAATCAAAGGTGGACGTTTAATTCAAAAAATGAATTGTAATGGAATATCATTTCTTGTTTCTGATGTAATTGGAGATGATATCGGTTCCATTGCCTCTGGACTTACTTTTTATGATAAATCCACTTTTTCAGATGCACTCAGAATTGTGAAAAAATTCTCTCTTGAACATAAACTTCCAAAATCTGCATTATCTGTTCTAAAATCTGGTTCTAATGGAGAAATACCTGAAACTCCAAAAAAACTTAGAATTAAAAATATTATACTCTTAAACAATTTAACATGTCTTACAAAAATGAAAATTAAATCAAAAAAATTAGGTTACAATACAACTATAATCTCAAATATTGATCGTGGTATAGACGATGTTACAAAACATATTGTAGATGTGGCGATTAAGTCTAGAAATGATTGTCTAGTTTTTGGTGGAGAACCAACTGTTAATGTAACTGGAAATGGAAAAGGTGGACGTAATCAAGAACTTGTATTACGTTTGTATGAAAAATTAAAATCTAACAAATATAACTTCACAATTGCATCAATAGGAACTGATGGAATTGATGGAAATACAAAATTTGCCGGTTCAATATTTTCCACCGAATACAAATATGATGGTAAACCATATCTAAAAAATAATGACTCATCATCATTTTTTAAAAAATTTGGAGGATTAATTGAAACAGGTGTTACTCAAAACAATGTAAATGACATTGGCGTAATTATTAGACATAGCCTTTAGAATCCCTTCCTGCAGTATCCTCTTTTGCAAAAAGATGTCTTGTTGCAATATTTTTTTCAGATTCTATAAATTGATAATTTATCTTTAATTTTCTCAAATTTGTTAATTGATTTATGAAGTAGACTTTATCATTAATTATTTCATTATTACTCTTCTCTTTTTTAGTCATAATTCCAAACATTATTTCTGAATCACACATTACATTGACTACGTCATTATCTTTGATGATGTTCACTCCTAATCCCCAGTAAATTCCCACATGAAGTGCAACGAATTTGGATTCTTCATTATTTGTTATGTTTAATTTTCCTCCAGACCTAAACGCTGGTGGATGTTTCCTTATTTGGTCTGCAATATTATTTTCTGTTTTTATTGACCATGAATACTCTTTGGTATTGCCATCAAAAAAAATTTCATGTTCCATAAGTCAACCAAAAAGGTGTTTTTTGTCTATTTAATTTGTATTCTGGTCTTAATGATCCACATTGAAATTAATTTTCATGATGAAGTCACATAATTTCTTCAGAAAGATGGTTGATGAATTAGTAGAATTCTCAGCACATGATCCTGAACTGGCTGACGGAATAAAATGGCTAGATAGTCAGGCTCAAAAAAAGGGCATCACATTCTATGATATGGTTTTTGAAGTATTATACAGCCACGATGTAAATTCAAAAGCTCAAAACTGGTTGAAAACAAGAAATTAATTATTTTCGATCTTCTATTGGTATGTAATTACATCCTTGCGGACCTTCATATTTTCCAACGTATGTCGCTTTAGGTCTGTATAGCATTGGTTTTGGTGCTGCTTCTGCAAATTTTTCTTCAATGACATGTGCGGTCCATCCTGAAACTCGTGATATCGCAAAAATTGGTGTATTCAAATCCATTGGAATATTTAGCATATAGTAAACTGATGCACTGTAAAGATCAACATTTGGAAAAATATCTCTTTCTTTTCTATTTTTCATTATTTCTGCAGTAGTTTCTTCTACTTTTTTTGTAATCTCAAACCATGGTAATCCTGTTTTTTCAGATAATTTTTTTGATAATTCTTTTAGAACCATTGAGCGAGGATCTACTGTTTTGTAAACTGCATGCCCCATACCCATAATTCTATCTCCATTTTCAATTTTAGATTTAACCCACTCTTTTGCATTATTTTCATCTTTGATATCTAGTAACATTTTCATAACTTCATAATTTGCTCCTCCATGTAATTCTCCGCTTAATGCACCAACTGCCGCACTAACTGCAGAATACATGTGTGCTCGAGTTGATGCAACCTCTCTTGCAGCAAAAGTAGATGCGTTAAATGTATGATCTGCATGTAGAATTAAACAGACATCAAACACACGTTCCATTTCTCTATCTGGTTTGTTTCCTGTTAACATGTATAGGAAGTTAGAAGCATGACTTAATTCTGGATCTGGCTGAATTGGCTCTTTATCATTTCTGACTCTTTCCCAACTTGAAATGATGGTTGGGACTTTGGCAATTAGATTGATTGCTCTTTGTTGACTAATTTCTTTTTCAGTTCCTTGCTCATCATAATAGCCCGCCAACGCTGCAACAAATGCTTGTAGCACATCCATGGGATGCGCATTTTTTCTCCAGTTTCTCATATTTTTTTGCATTTGCTCAGGAATTACCCTTGCTTCTTTTAGCTTTGATGTAAACTCCTCAAATTCTATCTTATTTGGTAAATGATCATGTAACAGTAAAAAGCAGCATTCCTCAAAATTTGAATTTTTTGTTAAATCTAAAACATCAAATCCTCGATAAATGAGCTTGCCCTTTTCTCCATCAATTAGAGATATTTTTGTATCTGCAATTGGAATATTTCGTAATCCGATATTTTTAGTTTCCATATATTTCCCGTAATTTTTCGACTTTTAAATTTTCAAGTGAATTATGTCATATCTGAGAATTCTCAGTCAATACTTTTCGATGTAGTAAGTCTAAAGAATCAAAGCTTGAGCATATTAGATCATATTTCATTAATTTACATGTCTAGCTTATCTGAGCGTGAAATGAGACAGCGAATTGATGAAGAAATTCTTAACGCAACGCCTGAATTTTTACAAGTAATTCAAAAATTTGATCAAGAAAACCAATTGAATTATTCTACAATTTATGAGATTTATTCTACAATCATTAATTCCGAAAAAACCATATCTGCAAAATCAAAACAAAAATAATCATTTTTGGTTTAAATGTGGGTTCCTCTAATTTTCAACATTAATGGTAGCTAAAATCAAAAAATCAAAAATTGTTTGTGTCTCCCACAGAGAGGATGCAGACGGTATTAGCTCTGCAGCGTTAATTAAACAAGCATTTGGAGGTGAAACGATTCTTGTGGATTATCCTGGAATGATGGATAGTATGGAACCTCTAAGAACTGATCAAAAATTAAAAGAATTGTATATCTGTGATGTTGGATTAAATAAAAAAAATGAATCTGATTTTGTTGAACTTTTAACCCAATTAAGAAAGCGAAGTGTAAAAGTTGCATATATTGATCATCATGATCTTGATAAGAAAATTATAAAACAATTAGAAAAAATTAAAGTCAAAGTGGTTCATGATACAAATGAATGTGCGGCTGTTCAAGTTTACAATACGTACAAAAATAAATTAAAAGATCATGCCGCATTCATTGCTGCTTGTGCTGCAATAACTGATTATATGGAAGATAGACCACTTGGTTCTAAATTATTACAAATATTTGATAGACAATTTGCATTAATCAGTGCAACTGTAATGACATACAATATTGTCGGACATCAAAAAGAACCTGATTATTTGTTGTATTTGGTGGATGAACTAAGTGAATCAAAATATCCACACGAAATTCCAAACTCTTACGAATTTGCACAATTACAAGTTGACAAACTCGCTCAAATATTTTCAAAAGTGAAAAAAAATATGAAAGTAAAAAAGAATTTAGGTTATATGGAAATCACTGATTCTGGTGCAAGTGGAGCTGTCAATTTTGTACTTGGTTTATCTGGAAAAGATGTTGGTATTGCATACAAAGAACGTGTTGATTATGGTGTGTATGCTGTATCTGTTAGAGGTTCAAAACAATGCAAAATACATCTTGGAAAACTAGTTAACAAAATAACTGCTGAAATTGGTGGTTCGGGTGGTGGTCATGACAAAGCATGTGGCGCATCAATTCCAAAAACAAAAATATCGAAATTCATCAATGCAATAAATTCTGCATTGGAAAAATAGATTGTCAACTGAATCACTACGTAAAGATCATAAATTAATTGAAAAAGTATTACAGGCTCTATCTGCTACAATCAAACTTCTAAGAGATGGAAAACAAATTCCTGAACAAATATTACTTCCAACACTTGATTTCACTCAGAATTTTACTGATGTTTGTCATCACGGTAAAGAGGAGGAAGCATTATTTCCTGCACTTGAAAAATCCGGAATGCCTACAACCATGGGTCCGATACATATGATGTTAATTGAACATAAAAGAACCAAAGAAATTGCAGAACACATTGGTTTGGCATCAAAAAAGTATCTTGAAACTAGTGATTCTGCTTATTTGATAGAAACTTTGGAACTTTACGTTCAACATGTAACTGAACATTTGTGGAAAGAAAATAACCGATTATTTATGATGGCTGATACACGATTAAACTCAGCTTCGCATGAAATTGATAAGAATTTGGATCATGTAGAAGAAAAAAAACTCACTGAATTAGGAAAAACTCGTTCACACTATGAATCTCTTGTAGATGAATTAGAAAAAAATGTCTCTGAAATTAATTAGAAAATTCTACAATCATATCAATTTCTACTGTTGAATTTAATGGAAGATTTGCTACTCCTACTGCAATCCTTGAATGTTTTGCCATGTCGCCAAAAATTTCGACTAACAAATCTGATGCGGCATTGATTACTTTTGGCTGTTCTGCAAAATTGGGATTAGAATTAACAAATCCTGAAATTCTAACAAATTTTGTAATCTTATCAAGTGAACCAAGATTTGCATTTAATTGTGCTAGACCATTAATTATACAAATTTTGGCAGCATCTCTTGCTGAATCTATTGATTGGGTTTCAGGTACTTTTCCTTCAAAAACTACTTTTCCCTCTTTCATTGGAATCTGTCCTGAAACAAAAGCCAAATTTCCTGTTGTGACCACTGGAATGTAAGATCCTGCTGGACGAGGAGGTGTTGGAATCTCAATACCTAATTCTTTTAGCTTCTCCTCAATCATGAACTCTAATTGAAATTTGTATATTTAGTCCTATGTAGAATATTCTAGGCATCAATCTTAATTTCAGTTGAATTAATTTCACCAAAATTTCGATACCAGTTTACTCTATCTAATACCTAGTCAAATCATGATTGAATTCATCAGTGATATAGAATGAGTATGGCACCCCAAGAATTAGAAAAAAGCGCTAGTAAATATGCGGCAGCTGCAATAAGAGCTGATTCACAAGGTGCTGCTGGAATGGCTATAACTGATTATCAAAATGCATCTGACACTTTATTGAAATTGATGCGACTTTATCCTACGAGTAGTCTAAACAAAATCTACAAGCAAAGTTATCAAAAATATCAAGAACGTATACAAGCATTACGTGATAGTAATGGTGGAGATATTGCACCTGCAGTAGATCCTAACGCATCTCCGGAAGAACAAAAAAAGGCTCTTGCTAGAGCCCAACCTCACAAAGATGATGGTAATGATCTTGAAGATTTAGTTATGAGAGAGAAACCTGATGTAAAATGGTCTGAGGTAATTGGATTAGATGATGCAAAAGGCGCATTACGTGAATCAATTGTTTATCCTAGTAAAAGACCTGACTTATTCCCATTAGGTTGGCCAAGAGGAATGTTGTTGTATGGCCCACCTGGAACTGGAAAAACAATGCTTGCAGCAGCCACTGCAAATGAACTTGATGGTTATTTCATTAATGTTGATGCTGCATCAATGATGAGCAAATGGCTTGGTGAGGCAGAAAAAAATGTATCAAAATTATTCAATATGGCAAGAAAATACAATGAAAAAGAGGGTAAACCTGTAATATTATTTATTGATGAAGTTGATTCTCTTCTTGGGGATCGAACTAGTGAAGTAGGTGGGGAAATTAGAGCAAAAAACCAATTTCTTTCTGAATTAGATGGTGTTAATGGAAAAGGTAAGGAAACCATGATGTATGTAATTGGTGCAACTAACAAACCTTGGAGTTTAGATGAACCATTTCTAAGAAGATTTCAAAAAAGGATCTACGTATCTCTTCCAGCAATGGATGCACGAAACAAACTGTTCGAACAATACACTGCTCCTCTAAAAAAATCCACTAGATTTAATCTGGTCAGTCTTGCAAAACAATTTGATGGGTACAGTGCAAGTGACATCAAAGATGTATGTCAAGGTGCACAATTATTGGTTGTAAATGAATTATTTCGATCTTCCAGTTACCATGAACCTGTTCAAGGTGAACCTAAACAAGATCCTCGTGAGTTAACCATGGCTGATTTCAAAGATATCAAAGCAAGAAGAAAGCCAAGCGTTTCTACAGAAAATATTCGTGCATATCACAAATGGAGCGAATCTTTCGGCGCACTCTGATCGACATTTACCCCGATCACCAAAGAAGCTTTTAAATCCTGATTCAAAGAGACTTGTAGAGGGTCACAATAACTACAAAGAAATCCAAGCATGCAAACAAGTTTGGGAAGCTGATCCTTTCTGATGGAACCGTTCTAGATGGAATGGGTTTTGGTTATTCTACTACTGTTTTTGGTGAAATTGTCTTCAATACGGGTATGGTGGGCTATACGGAGGCCCTAACTGATCCCTCATACAATGGCCAAATTCTTACGTTAACATATCCTCTAGTTGGAAATTACGGTGTTCCAGATTCAACCGAAGTTGATGAGGATGGAATTTCTAAATTCTTTGAATCTGATATGATGCAAATTCGAGGTCTAGTAGTTCACGAGTTATCTCAAACTGCAAGTCATTGGAATCTCAAAATAACCTTAGATGAATGGATGTATAATGAAAAAGTTCCTGGTATCTCTGGAATTGATACTAGGGCAATCACAAAGAAACTTACGAGCAGTGGTGTGATGATGGCTGCTCTAGTCGTATCTGATACAGAAATTGATGTAGAAGAAATTAAAAAAGAGCTTGAAAATATCACGACCTACACTTCTGAAAAATTCATGGATACTGTATCCACTAAAGAGGAAAAAGTATATGGTGATGATGATCAATCTGTAGTAGTTATTGATACTGGAGCAAAAAATGCAATTGTTAGAAATGTCCGAGAACTGGGATACAAGGCAATAGTTGTTCCTTGGGATACACCTTTTGATAAAGTGATGTCACATAAACCCAAAGGAGTTGTTTTGAGTAGTGGTCCTGGCGACCCGCAAAATTGTCCTGAAACCATTGACACCGCAAAAAAATTAATCGAAAACAATATTCCTACATTAGGTATTTGTCTGGGTGCACAAATTATTGGCATCGCAGGAAATACTGAAACTTACAAATTAAAGTACGGACATCGTGGACAAAACAAACCTTGCATTAACTTAGAAACAAATCAAGTTTATGTTACTAGTCAAAATCATGGTTATGGAATAAAACCTGAATCTTTAGAAAAATCTGATTTCAAATTATGGTTTTCAAATGCTGACGACAAAACAGTTGAGGGCATAAAACATAAAACTAAAAACTGCATAGCTGTACAATTTCATCCAGAAGCTGCACCTGGTCCGTTTGACTGTAAATATGTATTCGACGAATTAAAAAAATTAATGGAGAACTAAAAAATGCCAAAAAATGAATCCCTAAAGAAAATTATTGTACTTGGAAGTGGTGCAATAAAAATTGGTGAAGCAGGAGAATTCGATTATTCTGGAAGTCAATGTTTGAAAGCAATACATGAAGATGGAATCAAAAGTGTACTCATCAATCCAAATATCGCTACAATTCAAACGGATACGCGATTTGCAGATCAAGTTTACCTTTTACCTGTAACTCCAGATTATGTTGAATCTATTATTGAAAAAGAAAGACCTGATGGTGTTATGTTGGCGTATGGTGGTCAAACTGCATTAAATTGTGGTGTAAAGTTAGAAGATGCAGGAATTTTCAAAAAATATGATGTTAAAGTCCTTGGAACTCAAGTGGAGGGAATCAAAAATACTGAAGATAGGCAGCTTTTCAAGGATTCAATGAAAGAAGCAGGCGTTCCTGTGCTTAAAAGTAGGACTGTTACAAACTTTGAGGATGCAAAAAAGACTGCCGAAGAACTATCATATCCTGTAATAGTTCGAGTTGCGTATACTCTTGGTGGTAGAGGGGGTGGAATTGCTCATAATGAAATTGAACTGCACGAAATTGTGGAACGTGGAATTAAGGCAAGTCTTGTAGGTCAAGTCCTAGTTGAAGAATACATTGGACATTGGAAGCAAATTGAGTATGAGGTTATGCAAGACTATGATGGAAATAATGTAATTGTTTGTAACATGGAAAATGTTCTTTCTATGAAAGTTCATACTGGTGACAATATCGTAGTTGCACCCTCTCAGACAATTAATAATAATGAATACCACATGTTACGTACCGCAGCATTACGTGCTACAAAGCATGTTGGAATTGTTGGTGAATGTAATATTCAGTATGCATTGGATGCTGACTCTGATAGATATGTTGCTATTGAAATTAATCCTCGTCTTTCACGTTCATCAGCTCTTGCTAGTAAGGCAACTGGTTATCCACTGGCTTACATGTCTGCAAAGATTGGATTAGGATATAATTTGTCTGAACTAGTAAATAGAATTACAAAAAGCACAACTGCATGCTTTGAGCCATCACTTGATTATGTTGTTTGTAAACATCCTAGATGGGATTTTTCAAAATTTGAACTTGCTAATCGCAAACTAGGCGTAACAATGAAATCTGTTGGTGAAGTAATGGCTGTTGGCAGAACCTTTGAAGAATCTTTACAAAAAGCAATTCGAATGCTTGACATAGGAAATGATGGATTAGTCTTAAATCGTTCAAATGGTGAAAAAATTTCCGAAGAAGATCTTGAATACAAACTTTCACACCATGATGATCAAATATTGTATAATGTGGCAATCGCATTAAAGATGGGCATAACTGTTGACCGGATATATGAGTTATCTGCAATTGATCCTTGGTTTATTGAGAAGATTCAAAATATTGTAAATACTGAATCTAAACTCAAGGAATCTGAACTAAATGAATCTGTAATGAGGGAATCAAAAAAGATGGGATTTTCTGATAATCAAATTGCGCGTGTAAAAGAAAAAACTTCTGATGAGATACGTGAAATTCGAAAAAACTTTGGAATCATCCCTGCTGTAAAACAAATTGATACTTTGGCGGCTGAATGGCCTGCAGTTACAAATTATCTTTATCTGACTTATGGTGGAAATTCTAATGATATCAAAGTCTCTTCAGAAGAAAAAGGAATAGTTGTGGTTGGTGCAGGTCCATATAGAATTGGAAGTAGCGTTGAATTTGATTGGGGAACTGTGAATATGGTATGGGGTCTTCAAGAAAATGGCGAAAAAAATATCTCTGTTGTTAATTGTAATCCTGAAACTGTATCTACTGATTATGATATCTGTACACGATTGTACTTTGAAGAATTAACTCAAGAGAGGCTACTCGATATTGCTGAATTTGAGAACCCTAAAGGCGTAATAACATGTGTTGGTGGACAGACAGCAAATAATCTGACTCCTGGTCTTGCACAACGTGGAATCAATATTATGGGCACAAGTGCGATTGATGTTGACAGAGCCGAAGATCGTTCAAAGTTTAGCGCAGAATTGGATAAACTTCATATCCAGCAGCCAAAATGGCAAGCATTTTCAAATCTAATTGAAGCGAGAACCTTTGCACAAGATGTAGGATTTCCTGTAATTGTTAGACCCTCGTATGTTTTGTCTGGTGCAGCAATGAAAGTTGTATGGTCTCAAGATGAGCTTAAAACTTATGTCAAAGAGGCGACTGATGTTTCCCCGGATCATCCTGTTGTAATATCAAAATTCATGTTAGATTCACTTGAAGTGGATGTTGACGGAATTAGTAATGGCAAAGAAGTAGTTATTGGTGCAATCGTAGAACATATTGATTCTGCTGGAGTTCATTCTGGAGATGCAATGATGTGTATTCCACCATGGCGTCTTAATAATAAAATAATTGAAACCATTAATGATTACACAAAAAAAATTGCATTAACATTTAATGTCAAAGGTCCATTTAATTTACAATTTCTTATTAACAATGATCATGTCTACGTCATTGAGCTTAACATACGTGCGTCTCGTTCAATGCCTTTTGTATCAAAACTAGTAAAAACTAATCTCATCACACTTGCATCTAAAGCAATTCTGGATAAACCTCTGCCACATGTACCTGAAAATAAATGGCAAAAAATTCATAATTATGGAATCAAAGTTCCACAATTTTCATTTATGCAATTAGATGGTGCTGATATTGCATTGGGTGTAGAGATGCAATCTACAGGTGAGGCTGCATGTTTTGGAAATAGTTTCTATGATGCATTATCAAAAGGTTTGACATCTGTCGGTTATAATTTGCCTGATAAAGGAACTGCTTTAGTTACTGCAGGAGGTTCTCAAAATAAAGAAAAACTGTTGCCTTCAATTGCTAAACTTAAACAACTGGGATTCAAGATATTGGCAACAGAACATACTGCTGAATTTTTTGAAGAAAAAGTTGGAGATATAGAAATTGTACATAAAATTTCAGAGCCAGAACGTAAACCCAACATATCTGATCTGCTTTATGAGAAAAAAATTGATTTTATCATAAACATTCCAAGCACCTTATCTTTGGAAAAATATGTTGGAATGTTAGACGACGAATATCAAATTAGACGAAAAGCCCTAGAATTGGGAATCCCGGTACTTACTACCATTGAGTTGGCTGATTCTTTTGTAAAAACACTGGAATGGTTACAAAACAACGAGACTACAAAAGATCCTATCGAACCATATGATATTCTTGAATAATATTTCAAAAATTTACTCATAAAACTTGGTTAATTATTGACTCATTGCCAATTATCGTACCATCCAATGTCAAAATTTTTGCCATTGTAGAATCTTTAATTTTTTCAACTATTGGAGAAATTGATTTTTTATAGTATTTTTTTTCAGTTGCGTAAAAGTATGGATTGAATGAAGGAACTATTGTGATATTAAGTTCTCCTCTTGTGGATGGGAAAATTTTTGATTTATCTGTTTTAATTGAAATCCAAATTCTTTCTCCATTAAGCAATGAATTCTTATCAAAATAAATCGGATGAATATGTCCCATGATTATATTATTGACACTTGAATAATTTTTTGATGGCATTGTATGACCATGTGTCAATAAAACATCGTCAATAATCATTCCTTTTGAACTGATCACTGTAACATCACTTGGAATTAATTTATCAATATTTGAATCATGATTTCCTGGAATCAAAATTACTTCTAATGAATTTTTTACCTCTTCAAAAAAATATGGAACATCTTTCCATTCTGAATTTGTTATAGATTGGATACTTGATTTTACATCTCCTAACAGAATTAATGTATCTGGATTTTCTTTTTTAATGATTTTTGTAACATTTGAAATAATTTCATTTATTGATGAATTTTTTCTAACCGTATTTTTATTTGATGAAAATTTATGTTCAAATCCAATATGGAGATCAGATATAATTAGATTTTTTCTCTTCTCTTCTACAATCAATGCCGGTTCGGAATCAATTATTCTCGTAGTTACCATCAAGATTATACGCATGTCTTAGATTAATTCCTTATGTCTACAAAACAAGAACGAATAGACTCGATAGTTGATGAAAGACGAGTAAAACTACATCTGTTTAATCCAAGTAAAAGAGAAATTTGGACCGTTGTTGGTAAAGCTAAAGAACATTGGATTGATCCTATTTCAAAATTTTGTTCTTGTTCTGGGTATTATTTTGGAATGATAAAAAACAAAAGTCCTTGCTACCATTTAGAATCAATCTTTAAAGCAAAAAAAGAAAATAAATTTGAAATCATCGAATTCAATGATGATGAATACGAATCATTCATTTCTGGAATTGTTAGCGATTTGTAATCTATTCTAGCTTAATTTCAAAAAGATCATCTTTTGAAACGCCTTTCCAGACACCAATCATTCCATCAGGTTCACATGCTTCAACTGCTGTGATTTGTTGAACTTTGATATGGTCTGGATTTGGAGGCATCCAAAGCATTGCCATATAGTCCCCCACTTCTCCTGCTTGTTTTGGGTCTGCCATCACTACGTTTTCTTTTTGAAAACCATTACTTGCTAATGCATTCATTGCTTTTTCATTTAGGTCCATTCTTCCATGAAGAAAGAGATAGACCTTTTTGCTGGAATCTACATCTGCCATACTCTGATTGAATAAATTCCGCAAATAAATCTAGATCGGATAAAAGCATTAGATATTTAAAATACCTGTAAAAAGCAAGAATATGGCTGGCGTAGATAAATTTGGAGTAATTTTTTCAGTTGCATTTGTAGCTGCTATGATTATCATTATGGCTACTGTTCTACAAACTGATAGTAGCTTCACAGCATCAACTGACACAACTCCAACTCAAACATATTCTCCACCACCAACTCAAACATATTCTCCACCACCAACACCTCAAGCAGCACCACAAACTTCATCAAGTGACAACTTGAAATATACAATTCGCGGTGGTATAGTTGATTCTGTTTCTCCAGATGAAAACCATAATGCAGTAAAAATTATGATGGATTCTAGATTAGATGGACAATTAACAATTACACTTACTTCTGACTCAGTTACCCCATTTGATGATGGAACATACTTTGTAACTGTCGATGGTGAAGAAGTTGAATTTACTCAAGTAGGAAAAAGATTAACAATTGACTTTATGGCAAACTCAGAAAAAATTATGATTTACGGTGAAGGTTACAAATCTGGCGGGCATGATATGAGTTCTATGGATCATTCTGAA
>JAOLYM010000008.1 GCA_028343435.1 Candidatus Nitrosopelagicus sp. | reverse complement strand
ATTTATTGAGTATACATGGAATTGATGATGTGAAGGTAAATGTCTCAAATCACTTTATGGCAGAACAGATTAACAATCAAGTAAATAACAGTCCAAATCCTCACAAAAAGCCAGAAGAAAAGAAAGATTAATCTCTAATTCCTAAAAGATATCCTCTCAAAAGTTGAATTCCCATTGCAGGATCAACTCCTTTTGGACAAACTTGACTACATGAGCCAGCAAAGTGACATCTCCAAATTCCATGAGATTCGTCTATAACTTTGAGTCGTTTGTTTTTGCCTTTATCACGGTCATCAGCAATGTATCTGTAGGCCTGTGCTAATGCTTGAGGACCAACAAATGTCTTATCCATCGCCATAGTTGGACATGCAGAATTACATAAACCACATTTGATGCAACTTGAAAATTGAATATACTTATCAACATTTTCAGGGCTTTGTAAAAATTCTCTTATACCACTTTCAGCATCAATTTCAGAATCTTCTCTAATTACATATGGCATTACTTTTTTGTGATTGTTTATCATTCGATCCATATTGACAGCCAAATCTCGAACTACGGGATAGTTATCCATTGGTTCTACAGTTACAGTATCAGAATCTAATTCAGATATTTTTGTAAAACATGCTAAACCAGGTTTGCCATTAATTTTCATTCCACAAGAACCGCATGATGCTTGTCTACACGAATAACGAACTCCAACAGAATGATCAAGATGTGATTTGACATCTAGTAGGACATCTAGAACAGTTGTCCATTTTTCAATTGGAACAACAAAATCATCAAATTTCTGTTCAGAGTTTACATTCGGATTACTTCGTTTAATTTTTATTTTTACAGATTTTGTAGAAGAAACTACTGTTTGAGATAGTTCATCAAAAATTTTCACTCGTAGCTGTTTCACATCTTGTGTCATTGAATTGAATCCGTAGTTGCTATATATAGCGATTTTGAATCCATGTTGATGTATCGTTCTCGATTAGGAAAAGATCTTGATGATATCACATTAAGCTACGTTTCATCCATAAAAGATGATTCTGATATTGCATTTTATGACATTATTGGAAGCGAAGCACACGTCATCATGTTATATGAAAATAAACTCTTGTCAAAAATTGAGGTAAAAAAAATTTTAACTGCATTAGAAGAACTAAAAGGCGGAAATATCTCCCAGCCTGATTTTGAACCTGAAGATATTCATGAATTAATAGAATCTCTTGTTATCAAGAAAACTGGAATTGAAAACGGTGGAAAAATGCATACTGCTCGTTCACGAAATGATCAAGTGGCACTTGATATTCGACTAAAAATTCGTGACGACATTAACATATTATTACAATGTCTAATTGAAACAATCTCCACTTTACTAAAAACCGCACAAGAAAATACTAAAACAATAATGCCACTTTATACACATCTTCAACAAGCTCAGGTTGGAGTATTCTCGCATTACTTGTTGTCATACGCCGATTCACTATTCCGTGATTTAGATAGATTCATGTCATTGTATACGCGAGTTAATCAAAGTCCATTAGGTGCTGGTCCTGTAGGGGGAACTAGTCTTCCTATTGACAGAGACAGTACTGCAAAAATGCTTGGATTTGCATCTCTTGTAGAAAATTCAATTGATGCCACAAGTACGCGTGACTTTGTAGCAGAATATGTTGCAAACTCTGCAATCATGATGACAAATCTAAGTAGATTGTCTGAAGACTTTATAATTTGGTCTTCAGCTGAATTTTCATTCATAGAACTTTCTGATGATTTTACATCCCCATCAAGTGTAATGCCACAAAAGAAAAATCCTGATATCTTAGAACTTACACGAGGAAAAACATCTCAAGTTATAGGCTATTTGACATCCATCTTAACTACCACCAAAGGTTTACCTTCTGGTTATAGTAGAGATTTACAACAAATAAAATCTTCAATCTGGTCCACATCAAAAACATCAATCACTGCATTAATTATCATTAAATCAATGTTGTCTGATCTTACAGTTAATCAGGAAAAAATGCAAAAAGCAACAGAAGAAGGATTTCTTGTCGCTTTAGATTTGGCAGAAAATTTAGTTATTGAAAAAATACCATTTCGTTCTGCACACAACATTGTTGGCAACCTTGTTCAATTATCACATAACTCTAAAAAATTACTCTCTGATCTGGAAATAGATGAAATTGAATCTCTTCAAATTAAAGAGATTAAATCAAGAAAACTTTTTGAATTAATTCAAAAAACCACCATCTCATCATCTCTTAAGCAACGAACATCAAAAGGATCTTCTGGTACTTCAGAACAAACACGAATGATTGGACAAAGAAATAGAAAACTTGTAACTCTAAAAAATTCTATTAAAATTCAAAATGATAATGTGAAAAAATCACTGACATTATTAGAAAAACGAATTAAAACACTTACAAAATAGATGCGGGTCTAGTGGGATTCGAACCCACGACAGCCGCCTTAAAAGGGCGGTGCGCTACCTGGCTGCGCTATAGACCCATGCGAGTTTTTCCATTATTGTACAATTTAGTCTTTTACCAGTCTAAAATTAAAAATGGAAACTTTAAAACCAGCAGTTCTTTTTCTTGTAAATACTGCCCTTGTAGTATAGCCCGGTCTAGAATTCGGCCCTGTCACGGCTGAGACGCGGGTTCAAATCCCGCCGAGGGCGCTTTTATTTTTCAAATTAAACATTATCTGATCGCATCAAGTTTTACCTTGTTTGTCACAATAATCTTAAAATCCGGGCAATTTCAGTGAAAAATTGATGTCTGACGACAAAAAAGATTCTGAAGTAAAAGATGCTCCAAAAGCAGATATAGAATTAAAAAAACAGGATGGTCAAAAATCTATCAAGGCATCTAAAGATGCAGAAAAAGCAATGAAGGCAGCAGAAGAAGCAGAAGCTGCAGCAGAAGCTGCAATTGCAAAAGCCAAAGAATTGAAAGAAGCTGCGTCAAAAGCATCAGAAAATGAGTTCAAAGCAATTGCTGAAGAAATTAAAGCAGAAGCTCCAAAAGCACCTGATGTAACTAACAAAAGAAAAAATGAAATTATATTTAGAAGAGAGATGGGCGAACCTGAATTTTTCTTAGATAAGGTTGATAGATTTCCAAAACCTATTTTATCTGAAGATGAAAAAGACGACATTACACGTAAAGCTCTCAATTATGAAGATACTACACCTGAATACAATCCTCAAAATATTTTAGACGAACGTTTTGGGGGAACTTCCAATTATGAAACTGGAATAACTGTTCTTGGTGATGAATTACAAGCAAAGCTAGATCGTCTTAGAAATGATCCTGAAGCACTGCCTGATGATATTGCACAAGTTGAACAAAATCTTGCATATTTGGACTCACTACATGAAAATTATTATCTTGGAATGAATGTTTTCAGAACTGCAAAAGGTGGAAGAAAAGATTAAATTAATTTTGGTGATATGATGTGAGCGAACTAAAATTTGATGTTTTAAATGCAAGAGTAACTTTCAAGAATGTTCCTCTTCATTCTCTTGCTAGATTTGCATTCAAAGATGTAAATGCTGCAACAGAGGCCTTCAAAAAAATTCCTGGTGTTGAAGAATGTATTATAATTCAAACTTCTAGTAGAGTAGAAATTTTTACTGTTAGTAATCTTGAAACAGATGATTCTACTGATGCAAGAAGACCTGAAGGAAAAGGTTTGGTAATTAATCAAATGAAAGAAACTTGGGAAAAAAATTCTAGTATAGAACAAATCGATATTGATCATTTTGATCAAACCTTGGAAGTTTTCAAAGATGATGATGTTTACCTTCATCTTTTACGATTAGCTTGCGGATTAGATTCTGTAGTTGTCGGAAAACAAGAAGTTTATGATGAAATCACAAAGTCACTAGAAACTGCAAAAAAATCTGGCGCCTCTGGAAAAATTCTTAATAAATTATTTGATAGTGTGATACGACTTGCTAATTCAATTCGAGATTCAACTGAAATAAGTAAAGAAGTTTTATCGTTAGGAGATGTTGCATTAAACTTGATAGAAGAAAAAGTTGGTTTAGATGCAAAAAAGAAGGTCTTACTCATTGGAACCGGTGAATCTGCGGCTATGGTTGCAAAAACACTAGGACAAAAAGAAATTTCATTTACAGTTACTAGTAAAGACATGCAACGTGCTACCAATTTCTCACAACTTTTGTGCGGTACCCCAATGGAGTTTGTCGATGCACTTTCAGGATTTGATAAATTTGATATTGTCATAGTTGCTACTACTGCTGATTACTTTTTGATTGATCTTGAACGAATCAAACTTGTTATGAAAGAAAAGAAAAAAGGAACTCTAATTTTAGACATATCTGAGCCAAGAGCTGTAGAAGAAACCATCATGGAGTTACCTCGAATAAAATTATTATTTAGAGATCAGGTTGCAGAAATTTATGAAGAAAATGCAAAATTAAGAGCTGGAATTGTACCTGCTGTTGAGAAAATCATTGATAAGGAATTACCCGTCTTATCTGCTTCAATGAAAAGAGTTTAATTTTTTACGATTAGCCTTGTTGTCTTAGAATTACTTGTGTTAGTGTCTCTACAGAATATTCTATTCCGTGTTCTTCATCACTATGTTTTCTATACGCATCGATCACATTTTCTACTTCGCCCTCAATTTCGTATTGACATTCAAATCCATAATCTCTACATGTAATTTTTGTCATGTGACTAATTTTGGCTGGTTAATTTTCTAAATATAAGTAATTCTGTCAAATTTTGAAGAGAAATACATTTATCCAAATCAAGAAACTTTCCTCACATGGCAGATACAAAAGCAAAGATCATCTATACCGAATTATTAAAAGAAGATCTAGTTGTAATTCGTCTAGTTCCAATAACTGGAATGCCAAAGTACAAAACTGGACAGTTTCTAACTATTGGTTTACCGGTAGCTGCAGAAAATAAAATTGTGAAACGTGCATATTCAATTGCATCACATGCTGAAAATAGAGATTATTTTGAATTTGTAATTAGATGGGTAAGAAAACCATTACCTGGTCGTGTAACCACTGAATTATTCTATCTTAGTGTTGGCGATGAAGTATTACTTGGTGATCCAACCGGCGACGACTTGATTATTGAAGATAAATACCGAAATGGAGAACCTGATAATAGAAGAGTAGTCTGTGTAGGTGGCGGAACTGGTCTTGCACCGTTCATCGCATTTGCACATCATTTTCATGACACTAATGATAAAAGACAACTCGTAGTTTTACATGGTGCAAGTTATGTTGATGAATTAAGTTACAAACGTCTTCTCACTGACTTTGAAAATGAAAGTAAAGAGAGAGGAACTGATGAATGGAACTTTCTTTATAGAGCTGCAATTAGTAGACCAAAAGAACAATACAATCGATCATGGAATGGTCAAGTAGGAAGAGTTGAATCATTTTTCAAAGCAAACGCACAAGGTGTTTCTCCATTAGACGAATTAGTTGGAGAAAAAGTTACTCCTGAGAATACTAGAATTTACATTTGTGGTTATCAAGGAACTATTGATGGAGTAATGGATTATGTTGATGATAGAGGGTTTGTCAATAGAGATAATCCTCATGAAGATGGAACTTTTGAAGTCAAATACGAATCATACGGATAAAATTTATTTTTCTCTTGGAAGTATTTCGTCTAAAATTTCCTGATTTGCAGCTGCAATAAAAGAAACTCTTGTATCATAACTCAAATCTGCATCAAGAGAATTGAATTCTGAATCTAAAAGCAAACCTCTTGCTTCTTTAACAATTATGTATCCTGCTGCAATATCTTGGATTCTAATTTTATCTCTTAAATCAATAAACACATCCATCAAACCTTGTGCAAACATTGCCATTTCTAATGCATTTGCACCAAAATGTCTGGTATGGCTATGATGTTCAAAAACAGGTTGTAATTTTTTCATTATTTCTTGTGATGCACCTGAAGTATTGACTCCGACTATTTTGTACAATGGGGTACCTTTGTAAACTGAAATTTGTTTGTCATCTAGAAATGCACCTTTTCCTTCTGACGCAGAATACATTTCACCTGTTGAAAGATTTGTAATCACTCCGTCTGTTATGGAACTGAGCCTATTTTCTGTTGCAAATGCTAATGATGAACAGAAAAACGGCACACCTCTAACCGCATTTGCAGAACCATCAATTGCATCCATGATAACAAATCCTTTTGGATTTTCTGACAGTTCTACTCGACCACATTCTTCTCCTAAAACCACACATTCAAAATTAATCTCTTTTAGATAATCTAAAACGGTGGTTTCTGCAGTAATATCGATATTTCTAGAAATATCTCCTCCTGCACCTCTTCCAAAATCACCCGCAGCTTTTTCTGTTCCTGCCATGTCTTTCACTGCCTCATAAATTCTTCTTGATGCTTCTTTGAGAACTTGATTAGTTTCCATTATCATTTTCAAATTTGTGGATAATTTAATTGAATAATTTTTTCATTTAATTTGAAAACCTCTTTATTCATGCTTGAAATAAATCAATTATGACGGCAACAGAATTACAAGGCTCAGGTGGATGGGTTAATGCTGAACTTACTGATGAAGAAGTCCAAAAATCAAAACTTGTACCAAACATAGACAAACACTTCCTAGCATCACTTGAAAAACTAGATCCTTCAAAAATGCTGAAACATTTCTGCAAAGCATGTAATTCTGAGTTTGATGGACCAACTGGTTTTCAAATAGAAGAAAAACCAAACGAAGAGGTTGCTAATGGATTAATCTTAATTGAGAGAGGTCAGTACACCTGTCACAAATGTAGTTCTACCATCGGCGAATATCGTGTTTTCTCAAAGCCACAATAGAAACCCAACATATACATTATTAATTTCGAACCATATTGATATAACATGGAAGAAAATTACTCTTGGATCTATTTGCTCATATTCATGATCATACCACTTGCTAGAATACTCCCCAGATTATTGAGACGTGTTGGTCTTAAACAAGACATATCACCTCGTCCTGAAACCCCACGTGGAAATTTTTTCCAAGAATCATCACCTGCGGATAATTTTAGAGAATCATCATCACCTGATAATTTTCAAGAATCTCCACGTCGAGAAGAATTTTCAACAAAAAACTGGCCTAAAGAAAAAATTGTACTTGGCTTATTGATGACTAACATATCAAAATTTGAAGAACTTCAGAAGAAAGGAAACATATCGACAAACAATCTAGATACCATTCTTCAAGATCTTGAGAAAAAAGGTCTAATGAGACCTGTAGAAAAAAGTGGTCCATTTGGAAAATCAATACAACTAAAAATTACAGAAAAAGGCGCTGCAGAGTTTAGACGAATGTAATTAGATCTTTGAACGCATAAATAGCAATTTGTTAACAATCTTTTGTGAGTGGAAAAGACGAATCAATTTTCAGTAAAAGTGCATTAATGGGAACTAAACCTGGAAAACAAATCATAAAACAAGGTTTATTCAAATCAAAAGGTTTCAAGCAATTTAATCACTATAAAGAAGAAGCAGAAAATACATTTCCAGAATTTGCTAAAAGATTTGCAAAAAATTTATTTGATCAAATAAACTCTGATGAATCTCCTAACACTACACAACAAAAATTTGCAGAAGAAGTTGGTTCAACAGAAATTATTCTTAATGCTTCTGAAATAGATCCTATCAAATCAAAACTATCTGATTTTGATACTCTACACGACAGAGTTCTAAGAATTTTAAACTCAAATTTTGTAAAAATGACATTTCCTGTATTCAATGGTCTTTTTGATGCGTCAACTGATTACTTTAAAGATGATCCAAGTACTAACATGCGCGAGGATATTGTAGACGGTCACATAATTGCAATAGATCTTAGTGAACCAATGGATAGAATTGTAGACAAAGATGAGGATCTAGAATATCTTGATGATTACAAACTAATGAATCCATATATTCTAAAACTCGCAAGAGAAAAAATTTCAAAAGGTGGCGAGGATGTGCTAAAAGAATTTGAAGAAGGATTCAAGCAGGCAAGAATTGGACAATACCTTGATACAAAATTAAAAGATAAACCTACATCAATTACCGAAGAAGAATTAGTTGAGAGTTACAAGAAATATCGTTCTGTTATGGGTACAGCTGGTCGAAACATGGCATTAAATCGTGCACCGTTAGCTGATATCTTTTACACTGGAATGGCAAAAGCCGCAGAATCTGTAGGATGTGGAAATGAAATTGAAGATAGCATTAGAGATAAAGCTGCAAAAATACCATCATGGCCACTGTTCTATTCTCTAAAAATGAATGATGTAAAGAGTGGATTTGAAGAAACCATGAATCACAGTGAATCTTATCTTAATGATGCTAGAGCCGCTCTTGAAAAACTCCCAGATAGTTTCTCACATCGAAAATTCTTAGAATTTTTGTTCCTAACTGTCGAACACTATAATCTATTTTGGTATAAAAAACTCCAAGAAGCGAATATCTGGTCAGATTTGACTCAAAACCTTCCTAAGTGATACAAATGATGTGGTCCGAAAAATACCGACCTCAAAATATTTTTGATATGGTTGGAAATGAAGATGCTAGAAAACAATTTGTTGAATGGTTTGGAAAATGGAAAAAAGGAACAAAACCACTATTATTGATTGGCCCTCCTGGAATTGGAAAAACAACAATGTGTTTTCTCGCAGGAAAACAATTTGGGTATGACATGATTAGTCTTAACGCAAGTGATGTTAGAAACAAAAAAAATATTCAAGAAATACTAACCCCTGTACTTGGAAATCAAACTGTTCTTGGGGAGCCTATGATTTTCATTGATGAAGTAGATGGGATACATGGGCGTTCTGATTATGGAGGAGTTGAAGCTCTCATTAACATCTTAAAAGAACCAACCGTTCCAATCGTACTTGCTGGCAATTATGGTTCTTCTGATAAAATGAAGAAAATAAAAAAAGTTGTAAAAACTTTGCAGATTAGTCCGTTATCGCCTAGATTTCTTAAATTATATCTTGATATGATATTAGAAAAAGAAAAAGCAAAAATTAATCCTGGAAGACTGATAAAATTAATTACTGATTCAAAAGGTGATATTCGTTCTATGATAAACTCTGCACAAGCATTAGTTACTGGATTTGAACCTAATACTGAAAAATCATTTGAATCTCTAAACATTGAAGATGGATTAAATGCATTTTTCAAATCACAGTCACTTGAGGAAGCAAGAGTTGTTTTATTTTCTTTAAGAATTGATCCTAGAGAAAAAATTAATGCATTTTATTCAAGTATTATTACTAGTAATCTATCTTCAGATAAAATGTCTAAAGCACTAGAAATTATTTCAGAAGCTGATTTACTTTATGGAAAAATAATGAAAACACAAAATTGGAGATTACTACGTTATCTTGATTCAATCTTACTATCACTTTATGAAAAAGATTCTTCTGCTAGATACACTCAGTATAATCTCTCTTGGCCATTGTTGAATAGATTGCGATGGGATGGTGCAAAAATCAAAGCTATTGGTTCAACATTATCTAAAAAACTTCATGTATCAAATAGTACCTTTGCAACATTTTTCTTTCCATTTATTTTATCATTGAAGAAAAATGATTCTATTGAACTTGAATTTGAAGAAACGTATGAAGAATTAATTGAAAAGGAGATTGAACTTTTACAATGAGCTGGCGAAAAATTACAATGAAATTTGATGGTACATGCATAGTATGTAATGAAAAAATCAATGTAAATGAAATTGGTCTATGGTCAAAAGGTCTAGGAGTAAAACATGAAAAATGTGTTGAAACTGAAGATCTCAAATGTATGATATGTGATGGCTCTGCTGGGTGCTCCCAGTGTGAATTTCAAGATGATTGTGATCGTTCAGTTGTTTCTCAACTATGCATATGTAAAAAATGTGAAGGATTAGGAAATTCTTATGAAATATATCAAAACTCTCTTAAAAAGAAATTTTCGTTATTAAATCTCAAAAATTAGCAATTTTTGTTTTGTTTAACTTAAATTAATATATGATATCTGGGGCGAGAAATCGCGGACATGCATTCTGATAAACTAAATGAATATCTGAATAACAAAAAAACCTCACTTCAAGGTGGTGGTCAGGATAGAATTAAGGCCCAACATGAAAAGGGTAAACTGACTGCTAGAGAACGTATTGATCTACTCTGTGATGATGGAACTTTCGTTGAACTTGATGCAATGACTACACATCATTATTTTGATTACGATATGCAGAAAAAGAAATTTTTCACTGATGGTGTAGTTGGTGGTTATGGAAAAATCAATAGTCGTCAAGTCTATGTTTTTGCATATGATTTCACTGTTTTAGGTGGAACCTTAAGTCAGATGGGAGCTAAAAAAATTACTAAATTAATGGATCATGCAACTAGAAATGGGTGTCCAATAGTTGGAATTGCTGATTCTGGTGGTGCAAGAATTCAAGAGGGAATCTTAAGTCTCGATGGTTTTGCAGATATTTTCTATCATAACCAATTAGCATCTGGTGTAGTTCCACAAATTACTGCAAGTATTGGTCCTTCTGCTGGTGGTGCTGTTTACTCTCCTGCAATGACTGATTTTGTTATAATGGTTGAAAAAGCTGGAACTATGTTTGTAACTGGTCCTGATGTTGTAAAAACAGTTCTTGGAGAAGAAATATCCTTTGATGAATTAGGTGGTGCAATGACTCATGGAACAAAGAGTGGCGTTGCTCACTTTGTAGCTAAAAATGAATACGAATGTATGGACTATATCAAAACATTACTTTCCTACATTCCACAAAATAATGCTGAAGCTCCACCTTCTGTTACAACATCTGATGATCCTAACAGATTAGATAATAATTTAATAAATATTCTACCTGATGATGCTTTACAACCTTATGATATGAAAGAAATCATTCTTTCAATCTTGGATGATAACAAATTCTTTGAAATCCATGAACTATTTGCACAAAATGTTATTGTTGGTTTTGGTAGAATGAATGGTAAAACTGTTGGAATTGTAGCAAATCAACCAATGTTTTTGGCAGGTGCATTAGATATTGATTCATCAAACAAAGCATCGCGTTTCATTCGTTTCTGTGATTGTTATGGTATTCCACTAATTACTTTAGTTGACACTCCTGGATACATGCCGGGTTCAAATCAAGAACACAATGGAATAATTCGTCATGGAAGTAAATTACTATACTCTTACTGTGAAGCTACTGTTCCAAAAATTACAGTTGTCATTGGAAAAGCATATGGTGGTGCATACATTGCAATGTCAAGTAAAAATCTTGGAACTGATGTGAATTATGCATGGCCAACTGCACAAATTGCTGTACTTGGATCTGAGGGCGCTGTAAAAATTATGAATAGAAAAGAATTGGCAAGTTCCGATAATCCTGATGAATTAAAAAAGAAATTAGTTGATGAATTTACCGAGAAATTTGCAAATCCTTACGTTGCAGCATCAAATGGAACCGTAGATACCGTTATTGATCCGGCAGAGACTCGACCAATGCTTATCAAAGCACTCGAAATGCTCAGCAATAAACGTGAAAAACAACTTCCTAGAAAACATGGAAATATCAACCTGTGATTAGATATGATTGAAAAAGTACTGATAGCCAATAGAGGAGAAATCGCCCTTCGTGTAATGAAAACTTGTAAGGCTTTAGGAATAAAGACTGTGGCAGTCTATTCTGATGAAGATGTAAACTCTCTTCATGTAAAAACTGCTGACGAGTCATATTACATTGGTGAAGCTGCTCCTGCAAAGAGCTATCTTAATCAAGAAAAAATTCTTGACGTCATGCTATCGTCTGGTACTGATGCTGTACATCCTGGTTATGGTTTTCTTTCAGAAAATGATGATTTTGCACGATTATGTGAAAAAAATAAAATTAACTTCATTGGTCCTTCTGCTGATTCAATGAATCTTTGTGGAGATAAGATGCGTTGTAAAGCAGCAATGCTTGATGCTAATGTCCCAACCGTACCTGGAAGTCCAGGTTTAGTAAAAGATGCAGACGAAGCAGAAAAAATTGCAAATGATATTGGTTATCCTGTACTTTTGAAATCTGTTTATGGTGGTGGAGGTCGTGGAATTAGATTAGTTACTACTGATAAAGAATTGCAAGAAGGTTTTGAAACTGTTACATCTGAATCCATAGCCGCTGTTGGAAAATCTGCAATTATTGTTGAAAAATTCCTAGAGAAAACTCGACACATTGAATATCAAATGTGTAGAGACAAACATGGTAATACTGTACATCTCTTTGAGAGAGAATGTTCTATTCAGAGACGAAATCAAAAATTAATTGAACAAACTCCATCTCCTGTAGTCGATGATGCAAAAAGAGAAGAAATTGGTGAATTAGTTGTTAAAGCAGCAAAAGCCGTTGATTATACTAACTTGGGCACTGCAGAATTTCTCAGAGCGGATTCTGGTGAATTTTATTTCATTGAAATCAATGCAAGATTACAAGTAGAACACCCAATCTCTGAAATGGTATCTGGATTAGATTTTGTTAAACTTCAACTAGATATTGCAAATGGAGAAACATTACCATTCAAACAATCTGATTTGAAAATGAATGGTTATGCAATTGAATGTAGAATCAACGCTGAAGATACTTTCTTAGACTTTGCACCATCAACTGGTCCTGTCCCTTACGTTACAATTCCTTCAGGTCCGAGCGTTAGATGTGACACATATCTATATCCTGGATGCACTGTATCTCCATTTTATGATTCTTTGATGGCAAAACTCTGTACTTGGGGAAAAACATTTGATGAATCTAGATTAAGAATGCTAAGTGCATTAGATGACTTTGATATTCAGGGTGTAGAAACTTCAATTCCTTTATACAAAACCATTCTAAATTCTGAAGAATACAAGACTGGAAACTTGTCAACTGACTTTTTGAAACGATTTGAAATGATTGAAAAATTAGAAAAAGATCTAATTCAAGATAGAAAAGACAAACAAATTCCTGCTATTGCTTCTGCAATAATGCATTCTGAATTTTATAAAAGTAAAGTAAAATCACAAAATTCCAGAAATCAAAACTGGAAAAATAAGATGGATAGCGTGTAAAAATGAAATACAAAGTTCAAGATACTGATGATATTGTAGATGGTGAAATCTTAGAGAAATTATCGCAGGATGAATACAAAATTAAGATCAAAGACAATGAATATGTTGTAAAAATTCTTAACATGGATTCAAATGTTATGGAATTTGTTTTGAACAATGAATTTCATTCAGTTAGATATGTTGATAGTCAAACTTCTGAGATGAATTTCATTGTTGACGGTTCATCAATGTCTGTAAACATGAATTCACATCTTGATGACATTGTTTACAAAAACTCTGGCGGATCTGATTCTGGTGCAGGTCAATCTACTTTGCGCAGTCAAATACCTGGTAAAGTTGTATCAATAAATGCAGGTGAAGGTTCTGAAGTCAAGAAAGGTGACACAGTTTGTACCTTAGAATCCATGAAGATGCAAGTTGCTGTCAAAGCACAAAAAGATGGTACAATCAAAGGTATCAAAATTAAAGAAGGTAATTCTGTAAACAAAAATGATATTATCGCTGAAATTGAATAACTAATTTTATTTTAGAACGTTCATAATTTCACTGTAATTTGGTTCTTTCAATGGATCTTCTGAAACCCATTTCCAAATCACTTTGTGTTCTTCATCTAAAATGAAAACTGAACGTTTTGCTGCATTGTAATCTTTAACGTGTAACAGATCTTTTAACAAAATATCATAGTCTTTGATTGTTTGACTTGTATAATCTCCTAGTACTGGAAAATTATAATTATTCTTTTCTGCAAATGCCTTATTTGCAAATGGTCCGTCATTACTAATTGCAATTACCTGTGCTCCTAGAGCTGAAATATCATTTAATGAATCTCTGAATTTACAAAGTTCAACTTCACATACTGGGGAACTTGCCG
This sequence comes from Candidatus Nitrosopelagicus sp., assembly GCA_028343435.1. Classification (GTDB taxonomy): domain Archaea; phylum Thermoproteota; class Nitrososphaeria; order Nitrososphaerales; family Nitrosopumilaceae; genus Nitrosopelagicus. Next base: position 16,938 of record JAOLYM010000008.1, on the reverse strand, counting down.
CAACGAAAAATGAGATAACGACTTTTTTGCCTTTAAACTCATCTAGGGATCTAAATTTTAGATCTCCATCAACTAGTTCAAATTTTGGTGCTTGATCTCCAACATTGACTGCCATAGGAATCCTCATTTATTGTCGTATATCAATTTAGAGGACTTTGTAAAAACCAAATTTTGATCGAAAAAATTCTCTATAGCTTTATATTTTGACCGAAGGGAGTCGGTTTAACTTGGTTGGCGAGAGTGTAGCATCATACAGTAATGTATTACTCATGTTTGGCTTTGCATGTGCCGCAATGGCACCTGCCCTTTTGGTATCTAGAATGATATCTCCTGAAAACAAGAAACAACCAAATCCTGTAAAGACACTTCCTATGGAATGTGGTCAAGTCCCATCTGGTGCTGGCCGAACTCATTTCATGATGCAATATTATGCATATGTTCTAATGTTCGTTATTTTTGATGTTATGGCAATTTTCCTGTATGCTTGGGGTAGCTCTCTTTTAGACCTTCCACGAACTGCAACTTTACCAATTATTGCCTTCTTAGGAATTATGTTTGCCGCAATGGCATACGCGTTATATCAATCAAAGAGGAAAGACATATGGTAATTCTATATACTAGTTACAACTATCAAGGTGAGGGACTAAGTTGCTAAAAGAACTCGTTACACCACAAAACGCAAATGTGTTTGTTGGAAAACTTGGCGACATTTTGTACAAAGCAGTTGATCAACCATTAGGTATGGCAATCAATTGGGGAAGAATGTGGTCTTTATGGCCAGTACACATTGAAACAGCATGTTGTAGTGTTGAGTTTGGAGCAGCATCGAGTCCAAGATACGACGTAGAAAGATTCGGTATCATCGAAGCTTTTGGATCATTACGACAGTGTGATCTTGTCGTGGTACAAGGAACAATCACAAGAAAAATGGCACCAAGACTTAGATTAGTCTATGATCAAATGCCAGAACCAAAATATGTAATTGCCATGGGTGCATGTGCAATTACTGGAGGTCTGTACTTTGATTCATACAATGTGTTGCCTGGCATCGACGGAATTCTTCCAGTTGATGTTTATGTTCCTGGTTGCCCTCCTAGACCTGAAACCTTGATTCAAGGATGCATGTTGTTGCAAGAGAAAATCAAAAGGATGAAGGCTAGATAGGTAAAAAATTATGAGTAAGTCTGAAAAAAAAGTAACTTCAAAAGATGAAGATAAGAAAAAATCTGACGAAAAAGCTATTGGTGATGCAATTATTGCAGCAGCAAATGCAAGACGAGAAGAACTTGCAAAAGAAGCTTTAGCGACACGTTCTAACAAAACTTTACCAAAAGAGGTTAAAGAAAAACCTAAAGAAGAAAAACCAAAGGAATCAAAACCTAAAGAAGAAAAACCAAAGGAATCAAAACCTAAAGAAGAAAAACCAAAGGAATCAAAACCTAAAGAAGAAAAACCAAAAGCTACACCTCCTTCAAAAACAGATACTGAAGAAGAATCTCTACCTGAATTTGAAAAATCTTTCGTTGATAAGATTTCAAGTCAATTTACTGATGATGTAGAAGTTGGCTATATCAAAGAAAATAGAACTAGAGTAAATGTAAAAAAAGAGAAAATTCTCGAAGTTGCACAATTTATCAAAGATAACCTACCTTTCGATCATGCAGAATCTGTTACTGGAGTTGATTTTCCTGAAGATAAGGAAATTGGGGTTGTATACCACTTGGGTTCCTACACAGATCCTACCTATTCAAAACAAGTCTTAGCACTAGCAACCCGAGTTCCACGTGAGGAAAATCCTAATCCTGGAAATGATTCTACAAAATTACCAAGTCTAAGAGATATGTTTTACAGTGTTGAGTTTCATGAACGTGAAATATTTGAAATGCTTGGAGTTTACTTTGAAAGCCATCCTGATAATCGACGTTTACTATTGCCTGAAGATTGGGCAGATCTACCTCCACTAAGAAAGGACTTTAGGAATAAAGGAAGATAAAATGGCTGAACAAGTAATTCCAACTAAAAAAATGCCTCCGGGTCTACAGGTAGAAAATGTAGACGATAGGATTATGACACTAAATGTCGGTCCACAACATCCTGGTTCCGGACACATGAGAATTATTGTAAAGATTGACGGTGATTACATTGTCGACGCAGATCCTGATCCTGGTTACGTTCATCGTGGTGAAGAAAAAATGGCTGAATCTAGAAACTACATTACAAATATTCCTCATCTAGAGCGACCTGTAATTCATGATTCTTGTAATATTCTGTATCCTTACGTTTTAGGAGTTGAAGATTTAGTAGGAATTGAAGTTCCAGAACGTGCAAAGTATGTTCGTGTAATTGCAGCAGAACTAAACCGATGTATCTATATTCAATACTGGCTTGCAATCTATGGAATATTTCTTGGACATTCTACAATGTTTATGTGGCCTGCAGGAGATAGGGAACTTTTAATTGATTTAATGGAAAAAATTACTGGCGCTAGAGTAACACATGCATACTTTATCCCAGGTGGTGTCAGAAACGATGTTCCTGCAAATTTTGAAGATGTATGTTTACGTCAAGTAAATTACTTTGAAAAACGTATCAAAGAATATGCTGATATCTTTTATGATAATCCAATTCTAAAAGCACGAACCGAAGACACCGGAGTATTATCTAGAGAAGATGCAATTCGTTTAGGAACTACAGGTTCAGTTCTTCGCGCAAGTGGTGTTGATTATGATCTAAGAATCAAAGAACCCTATGATGTCTATGATGAACTTGATGTACATACCAATGTACTAAAATCTGGTGACTCCTATGCACGTTCTAAAATCCCTTGGCTTGATATGTTAGAGAGTTGTAATATCATTAGACAAGCATTAGAGAAAATGCCAAAATCAGGCTCTATTAGAACAAAACTCAAACCAAATCCAAAAGGTAGAGAAGATGAAGTTTATCGTAGAGTTGAAAGTGGAAGAGGTTCAGCAGGCTGTCACATCATTTCAAGAGGAAAACCTGAACCATATCGTCTAAAACTTAGTGTAAGTTCTTTCAGAAACTTGATTGCATTACCATACTTACTAAAAGGAGAAAAACTTGGAAATATGCCGGCAGTTTATTGGAGTCTAAACTATTGGCCAGTGGAGGCTGACCGATAAATGTCTGTTATTGCACCAAAATTCCGTCTTGGATATTTCCTAAAAGGAATTTTTGATAATGCATTTTGGATTCTAACAATTGTAACACTTGCAGGAATTCCAGCAATTCAAATTGTATTATTTTATCTGGAGTTACCGGTAATTGACGGTGAACTTCTAACCGCTTTCTTGGCATTTACTTGGTTGTTTAACCCGACGATGCAGGTTCCATTAATCAAGGCGCTTATCTATTCTGATTTATTTAGAATTGTAGCTTTCCCTGGATTTGGTTTTGCAGCATTGATAGCTGCTGGAACAATCTTTGTTGAAAGAAAAATGTTAGCAAAACTACAACTTCGTGTTGGTCCATTTTACTGTGGTAAAGTTGAAGGTATTTTACAACTAGCAGGTGATGGCTTGAAATTAATCTCAAAAGAAATTATCATTCCTGCAAAAGCTGATAAACCCTTATTCTGGGCAGCCCCGGTATTGTTTGTTGGCACTGCTGCAGCATTTGTCGCATTAATCCCTGTTGCACCTGGTGGATGGGTTGTTGCAGACTTGGATGTAGGTTTACTTGCAGTATTTGCAGTAATTGGATTCTTCCCAATCATTACAATTTTATCAGCATGGTCTGCTAACAGTAAATTCCCATTCATTGGTGGAATTAGAGCACTTCACCAAATGGTATCGTTTGAAATTCCATTAATCTTATCTCTATTGGGAGTTGTAATTTTAACTGGAACGCTTAATCTTAGTGAAATTGTAGAATCACAAAGTAGTTTCCCTTGGATTATTTTCATGCCAATAGGTGCAATTGTTTTCTTCACTACAATGTTAGCTGAACTAGAAAGAATTCCATTTGATCTTCCAGAAGCAGAAAGTGAGATTGTAGCAGGATGGTTGACTGAATTTTCTGGAATGATGTATGGATTAGTTCAATTAGGTTCGTACCTCAAACTTTATGCGTTTGCAGCATTATTTGTAATAATTTTCTTAGGCGGATGGACCGGTCCTGTATTCTGGCCTCCATTAGAGACTGAACTAATCACTGAAGGTATTCCAATTCCAAACTATGCTGGTGATCCAATTTTGACAGTTGCAGCACCTGGTTTACCATTACTTGATCAAGATCCAAATGAATGGGTCCTGCAGCAGCAGGGCGAACTACAGTATACGAGCGGGCAACTATTAGTTAGTGGCGTTATTTGGTTTGTACTAAAAACAGTTGGAGTAATTTTCTTTATACTATTACCAAGAGGTGTATTCCCAAGAATCAGACTCGATATGTTGTTGCACATTGGTTGGTACAAACTAATTGGTTTGTCCTTCGTTAACATCTTTATTGCACTTGGATTGGTGTATGCTGGAGTAATAGGACCTGGAGGAATTTTGTAATGGGAACTGCAACTGGAATCATCAAAGCATTAAACTCCGGAATTAAACATCTGGCAGTAAAACGTTTTACTTTGAGATATCCTGAACAAAAATTGAAATTTGTTGGAGATGGTTACCAATTTGATCCAGAATCTGGTGTTGCTATTGCAGGTCTAAAGGGTAGACACATGTTATTCCATGATCATTGTACTGGATGCCAATTATGTTCAATTGCATGTGAAGGTGTTGCCGAAGCAATTGCAATGGTAAAAGTTCCTGACAAGTGGGGACAAAATGCAAAATCAATCATGCCACAAATTGACTATGGAAAATGTGTCTTTTGCGGATTATGTGTTGATGCATGTCCATTTTATGCATTATACATGTCAAATGACTATGAATTATCATCATTTACCAAAGAGGGCTTAATTTACACACCTGCACAATTACAGGTTAAACCACAAGTTCAACAAGATTCAGAATTAATTATTGATAAACGGGGCGCCAGACATGGCTGATGCTCTGTTCTTAGCTATCTCTGTATTAACAATCGGCTCTGCAATCGCAGCACTTGAAATGCGTTCACTTGTTTACGGTTCAATTGCATTAATGGGAACATTAGGTGGTGTTGCAGGCTTCTACGTAATGTTAGATTCTCCATTTGTCGCAATGTTCCAATTAGCAGTTTATGTTGGCTCTATCGCTGTTCTTATTTTATTCACTGTTATGCTTGTAAAAAGAGAACTCATATTCAAAAAAATTGAAGACCCGAAAAGAAAATTTGCTGGAATTGGCTTAATGTTAATTGTAATTCTTGCATTAGGTGCAGTCATTATGGATTCTGGAATTAAAACAATCAGTACCGACTCTGACCCTGTTGACTTTAGAGAAATTGGTGGTGACTTTCTCACATATTATTGGCCTGCATTAATCTTGATGGCCCTAATTTTAGCAGGTTCTGTCATGGGTGCATTAGTTCTAGCACGAAGGGAGGATACAATAGAAAATGAGCAATGAGCTAATTGAATTTGTATTAGTATCCGTTGCTTTGTTAGGTATTGGAATTTATGGTTTAGCGGTAAAAAGAAATGCAATCAGAATGTTATTTGCAGTTGAAATTATTGTCAACGCTGCAAACCTCAATCTTGTTGCATTTGCTAGATTTATGCCACACAGTGGTGGACAAACACTTGCATTATTCTCAATTGCAATTGCTGCAGCAGAAGTTGCAGTCGGACTTGCATTAATTATTGTAGCATATCGTATGTACAAAAACATCGATATTGCAGACTTCAGGAGCTTGAAAGGCTAATGGAGTTTGTACTTTTACAGGCGGTATTTTTACCACTGTTACTGTCTCCGGTCGCATACCTAATCGGAAGAAATTATGGTCCTACATATGCAACATGGTTTACCTTTGGTTTACTTCTATACTGTTCTGTTATTTTGATTAATGCAGCATTAGGTGGAACATACGAAGAACATTATCCATGGACTACCATGTTCGGTGAATTTGGTTTCATGCTTGATGGACTTGCTACTCCATTTGCAATAATCATTTACGTATTGTGTACCGTTCTCGCACTATACTCAAAACCATACATGGTTCACAAATTTGAAGAATTATTCAAAGAACATTATCATCAAAATGCTACCACTGATGGTCAGACAACTGCAGTAGTTGAATCTGTTGCACTACAGACCTATGTCAACCGTCAATCCGGTCTCTACTTTGCAATGTTCCTAGTCTTTGCAATGGGAATGCTTGGAACCGTTTTATCTACAAATCTCATTGAATTTTACATATTTTTCGAAGTTATGCTCATACCATCATTTTTCCTAGTTGCTTTCTATGGAGATGGAAATAGACGTAGAATTGCTTTACAATTCTTATTCTGGACTCACGTTGGTGCAGTCGTTCTATTACTTGGTTTCCTAGCAATCGGTCTAAGTGTTGGAAGCTTTGATTTTGTGGATATCAATGAAGCAGCAATTGATCCTGATATCCTGGTGGTATCTGCTGTTGCTATAATCTTAGGATTGGGTGTAAAACTTGCAGCCTTTGTATTCCATGTTTGGTTGCCTTATGCTCACGGTGCAGCTCCGACACCAATCAGCGCTCTACTTTCTCCAGCTATGATTGGAATTGGTGCATATGGATTATTCAGGTTAATCGTAGAGTTCATGCCACAAACGTACGGTGACATTTCTATAATGTTGAATATTTGGGGTGTTGTTACAATGTTCTATGGTGGCGCTATGGCGCTAATGCAAGATGATTTCAAACGAATGCTTGCATATTCTAGTATCAGTCAGATGGGTTACCTACTATTTGCAATTGGTTCATTTTCTACTTATGGTCTAGCCGGTGCGGAAATGATGTATGTTTCACACGGTTTAGGTAAAGGATTACTCTTCATGACCGCTGGTGTAATCATAGTTCAAGTTGGAACAAGAAGCTTCTCTAAACTTGGTGGTCTTGCAAGTAAAATGCCAATTACCGCAGTATGTGCTGTAATTGGTGCATTAACAATAATGGGTATTCCTCCAACAAGCGGATTCATGGGAGAATGGATGGTCTTCTATGGTGCATTAGAAACTGCAATAGAAGAAGGAAACGATTTACGAAGTCTCATGTTTGCATTAGGTTTGATTGCTACTGCACTTACAATGTCTTACATTCTTTGGATGCTAAAACGAGTCTTCTTTGGAAAATTACCTGAGAACTTACAAAATGTAAAAGACGGAAGCTGGTATATGCTTGCGCCAATGATGGTTTTAGCAGGATTTACTATCGTCGTTGGAATTTATCCTGACATATTCCTAGGACACATCATGCCATACATGCAAGGAGTGATGGGGGGATAGTAAATGGCAGACTTCTTTGGAATCCCTGTAAGTGAACTTAACGTCTGGCTAATCTGGATACTTCCATTTGCAGCAGCCATGATAATTCCTGCAGTTGGTAAATTCTCAAAATTATCTACCGGTAGAGTTGCAGTTGCATTTGCTTTAATGAGTGCAATTTCTGCTGCAACATTGTTCCCAATGGCATTGGAAGCACATGAGATTCATCACCAAGTTATGTGGATTGATGCAATCGGTCTCAAAGCAGGTGTTCTCGCTGATCCTCTATCAATCATAATGGCAAATGTAGTCGGATGGATTTCCTTCCTCATCATGGTTTACAGTACAGGTTACATGAAAGGCGACAAAGACATAACTCGATTCTGGTTCTGGATGATGTTCTTTATTGGTTCCATGCAACTGATCATACTTTCTGATAATCTATTACAAGTCTTCTTTGGTTGGGAAGGAGTGGGTCTTGCGTCGTATGCTTTGATCAGCTTCTGGTATCGTGATAAGAAGAAAGATCACGTTGGACAAGAAGGTCGTTCTGCACTTGGCGTTATGGAATATTTCTCTCCAACACATGCTGGAATGAAGGCCTTCATCATGACCAAAGTTGGTGATGTAATGATGCTTTCAGGAATGTTACTTCTTTTCTTGTTTGCTGGAACATTTGGATTTAAAGAATTAGTTTCTGATACTGCTTGGGCGGTAGAAATGTCTGCCCAGGGATTGTTAGTTCCTGCATTTGTTTTACTATTTGGTGGTGCAATGGGTAAATCTGCACAATTCCCACTTAACGAATGGCTCTTAGAAGCAATGACCGGTCCTACCGCTGTATCTGCATTAATCCATGCAGCAACAATGGTCAAGGCTGGTGTATTTTTAGTTGCAAGAATTGGACCAATTGTATTTGCATTAGCAGCTGCAGGAATTCTTGCAGACCAATTCTTCGAAATCATTGCATGGGTTGGTGCAATCACTGCATTATTACTTGCAACTCAAGGAATGGTTAATCCTGAAATTAAGAAAGTCTTGGCGTATTCTACTGGTTCACAAATTGGTTACATGATGTTAGCCCTTGGTGTCGCAGGTCTTTCACACCAATATGTTGATGGTTACACAGCTGGATTCTTCCACTTAATATCTCACGCAATGTTCAAAGCATCATTATTCATGGCGGCGGGTTCATTACTGCATGTAGTTGGTTCTCGATTCATGACCGATATGGGTGGACTGAAAAAACAAATGAAAAAGACGTATGCGTTCATGTGGGCTGCAGGTCTTGGACTGATGGGTGCTCCATTTATCACAACAGGATTCTGGAGTAAGGATGCAATATTTGCAGCAGTTTATGAAGCTGACAGTTCTTGGGCATTACCGTTATTCCTTATCGCAGTTCTAACTGCAGTTATTACAGCATTTTACACCACAAGAATGATTGGAATGGTATTCTTTGGAAAGAACAGCAAACATATCGAAAAGATGGAAAGCGAAGGCAATCATATACACGAAGCACCAAGATCAATGTGGATTCCATATGGAATTCTTGCTGTATTAACAATTGGAATTGGATTAATCGGATTATCTGCAGAAGAGGAATTACATCATCTATTTGAGGAATATCTCGTACACTCATTTGGAATCGAATCATCTCACTATGGTGGAGAAGAATCTGTATTGCCTGGATTCCTTTCAGGACTTAACCCTGTAGCACTTGGAGCATCACTAGTTGCATTTGCAACAGGCTTTGGATTAGGATATATCTTCTACATTGGACGATGGGTGGATCCGGCCAAATTTGTAAACTCTAACATTTTCTTTTACTCAATGCATAAACTATTCTTGAACAGATGGTATCTCAATGCCTTTGTTTATTGGGGCTTTGTTGTCGCACCATTGTGGATGGCACGTGGAATCTGGAGATACTTTGAACGTACAGCAATTGATACTGGAATGAACATCGGATTTGAGAAAGCTGTTGGTTGGAGTGCTAGAGTTGTTCAAGGAACACAAACAGGCGTATCGCAATCTTATCTTTACATATTTGGAGCTGGACTACTTTTCGTAGTTCTGATATTGTTACTATAGGTGTTTATGATGATCGAACTAACTTCCACCCCAATAATCATAATGGTAATTCTTGGTATCGCAGGAATGATAATTCCTGTAATCAATGTTGTAAGAAAAGAACAGGGTAGTTCAACATTTTATGGATTAATTGCATTTGGTGCATTACTCTTATCTCTTGGTTATGTAATTTACCGATTCTATACAGACTCTGTTGCAGATGCCGCTATCTTCTCCAGTGATGTTTTAGTTGACGATGGATTTGGTTCATTCTTTGCAATTGCAATGCTCATTGTATCAATAATGGCAGTTGCCGGTTCTTTCAATTACATGAGAGATAAATCAAATCCAGCAATTTACTTCTCATTAATTTTACTTTCAAGTATTGGTATGGTCTTGATTGCATTTTCAACAGACCTGGTTATGTTATTTGTAGCATGGGAGTTGATGAGTATTCCAACATACATCCTTGCAGGATATAACAAGAAAGACCCATCATCAAACGAAGCTGCTATCAAGTACTTTTTGTTTGGAGCATTATCTTCTGGAATTATCATATATGGTATCTCACTTGCATACGGAATTACCGGTTCTACAAACATCGGTGATGTCATTTACGGATTTTCAAATCTATCTCCAGACATGCTTCCGATTGGCTTACTTGCAGTTGGTATGTTCATTGCTGGATTTGGATTCAAAATGGGACTTGTTCCATTCCACATGTGGCTACCAGATACATACGAAGGTGCACCAACACCAATCACAGCATTACTCGCTGCAGGAACCAAAAAAGCAGGATTTGCTGCTGCATTAAGAGTTGTAATTATGGGTGCTGCGGCGCTAAACCTTGACTGGACGTTAGCGTTAGGAGTGATTGCCATAATGACGATGACTATAGGTAATATCGCAGCAATCATGCAAAAGAATCTCACAAGAATGCTTGCATACTCTAGTATTGGTCATGCAGGTTACATCTTAATTGGTATCTCACTTGCGCCGTTCAGCGGATTAGGATTACAGGCATCATTATTCCACATTCTAAATCATGCTGTGATGAAAGGTGCAGCATTTATCGCAATAGCAGGAATTGTCACAACACTTGGAATTGTACATTTAGATAAAATCAAGGGACTTGGTAGAAAAATGCCAATTACTGCATTTGGTCTTGTCATCTCATTACTTGCTTTAGCTGGTGTACCGCCACTTAATGGATTCTGGAGTAAACTTATGCTGTTTGGTTCTGCCATTGATGCAACAAGCGTTGTTTGGTGGGCTCCATGGCTTGCAATAGCTGGAGTATTGAACAGTGCATTATCTCTAGCATACTATGGTTGGATTATACGAAAGATGTACTTTGAAGGTGAAACAGAAAAACGAGTCAAAGAACCTGCATCAATTGTAGGTGTAATGATATTCTCTGTAATCTTTATGGTAACAATTGGTGTATACCCAGAACCAATAATACAATTTGTAGAAATGATTACGCCTTCAATGACTGCAGTTATGCCTTAAACTCTGTGAAACTTACTAATTCTTCCAAGTTGTGTTTTGAATCAGAATCTTTTACTTTTCTTAGACTCTCAAGAGCTTTTTGCGAATAAGATTTCAATAACTCTTCCATCTTGTTGAATACAACTCTAGGATCTGAACTCTTCTTAACTAGTAAATTAAATAATTTATCTTCATTTTTCCAATCCATCAAATCATCTTTAATTTGATACGCAATTCCAATATTTTTTCCATATTCTGCTAATCCTGAAATTTCTTCCTCACTTCCGCCTCCAATCACTGCTCCTAGTTTGGCTGCCATCTCAAAGGCAGTTGCGGTCTTGTAATCCATCACTTTGATATAATCTTCAAATGTTACATCTTCACTTTCTTCTAGTTTTCCTTCTAACACTTCTCCTTCACTCATGAGCATTGCAGCTGTAGCCAAATCTTTTGTAACTCGTGCTTTGTCTAATCTAGATGAAATGTTTAGAATTAATCCTAGAACAAAGTCTCCTGTTAGAACACTTGTGTTATACCCATATTTGATATGGAATGGATCCTTGTGTCTTCTCTGAGTTTCATTATCAATAATATCATCATGTATGACTGATTCTGTATGGAGCAGTTCGATTGCACATGCTCCTGCATACACATTCTCATCAATTTCTCCAACACATTCGGCTGCCAAAAGTGAGATTATTGGTCTGATTCGTTTTCCACCGTCTAATGCATATTTTAGAGGTTCACAAAATTCTGATTCTGAGTATAGTTCTAACTCATTTTGTAAAGCTGAATCAATTTTCTCGATGTACTTGCTGTACACTTCCAAAAGCGGATTAATTTCTATATTTTTTCTGTCCAAAAATTATCTAATCAAAATTTTCTGAAATAACATATTAAACTTTAGAATTGAATGCTCCCGTCGGGATTCGAACCCGAGTCTCAGGCGTGAAAGGCCTAAATGCTTGACCGGACTACACTACAGGAGCTTAAAATTCCGGCTCTTCTAATCCATAAAACTTTTTGTAATCACAAGCTTTTTTATCCTAATTCCAAGAATATCATTCATGGGTTCTCTAATCAAACGAATCGATCAAATCATTGAAGACAAAAGTTTACTCAAACATCCATTTTACGAAATGTGGTCTGATGGAAAACTGGAACTAGATTCACTCAAAGGCTACTCTAAAGAGTACTACCAACTGGTGAAACAGGTTCCGCAATTCATGCAACCAATGGTAAATGATGCCACTTCTGATATGAAAGATGAGTTAATTCAGAATATGAAAGAAGAATCAGAGCACATTCCTCTATGGGAGAAATTTGCAGGTTCTATGGGAATTTCTGAATCCGAACTACAAGGCTATGAAGGTCTTGAGAAAACCAAAAGAGCAGTATCCAATTTAGGCTCACTTATGGACTCCTTTGATAATGGTGCATGTGCAATGTATGCATTTGAAAAAGAAATTCCTAAAGTAAGTCAAACCAAATTAGAAGGATTGAAAGAATTCTATGGCATTGATACAAAAGATGCAATTGAATACTTTGAAGAACACATGACTGCTGACATTAGACATGCAGCATCCTGGCAAAAAATCATCGATAATACATCTGTAGATGACTCAGTGATGCTATCAACAGCCGAAAAATCTGTTGCGGCACAAAATCTATTGTTAGACAGTTGTTACGAGTCTTACTGCTAATCTAACACTTTTTACTAAGTTGAAATTATTTTTTTCTAGGGCCCGTAACTCAGCCTAGTAGAGTACTCGGCTCATAACCGAGGAGCCATGGGATCGAAGCCCATCGGGCCCACTAAAATTTTAATTCCAGCTAATTGTTATCGAAATGGCTGCAATGAAGAATCAGAGTTATACCTGATTAATGATGTAAAGGCATTTGACTGAGCTGCCCCTTTTACTTTATTCTGTCTTGAACCTGCTTTAGTACGTCTTCTGAGATTAATTTCTGCTCAAATAGATTTTCTGCAATATCCTTGATAGTCAAAAGACTGTGAAGTTTGACACCTTCATTTTGTAGTGCTTCTGTTGCACCTTCCATTCTATCAACTACTGCATACGCATCAGTTACTATCATCTTTTCTTCTTTGATTGATTTTACTGCATTAATTACAGATCCACCACTTGTTACAACATCTTCAATCATTAACAGTTTCATGTCGTGGCAAATTACACCTTCAACTGCTTTTCCTGTTCCATGTTCTTTTGGTTTATCTCTAACGTAGATGAGTGGCTTTAGAATTTCAGTTGCAAGTGATGCTGCAACTACTAGTCCGCCTGTTGGAACAGAAACTAGCGAGTGAAAGTTTTCAAATCCTATATCTTCTGCAATCAAGTTTTGTAATCCCTTGATCATTTTTCTATAGTAAATTGGATAACTTGGAACTAGTCTAAGATCGATATAGTAAGGGCTTTTTTTCCCGCTTGCTAATGTGAACTCTCCAAATCTGATGATCTTTTTTTCATAAAGAAATGCTGAAAATTCTTTAGCAAATTCCATACTGAATGTTGTACAATTGTATTCAATATATGTTAGGGACAGGCAAAAACTGACTATCTTCTTCTGTCATTTTTGATGACATTTGTCTTTGTTCCGTCAGTGACATGTTCCATCTGGTTTGAAACATTGTCTGTACCTACAATTTTGTCCCATGCCTCAGGGTAGAGCGCTTGTGACTCTGCTATGTATTCTAAAAGTTTCTCATATTGATCTGATTGTTTTACTTTGAGATGATATCTAGCATCTCTTTCTTCTGGCGTTTCTATTTTTGGTTCTTCTTTATTCAGCTCCTCAATTGGAATCGCATAACCATCTACTGCTGCAAAAATTGTATCTTCAGTTCCATTTACTGCTAATACAAAATGAATGTCTTCATCATGTTTTGGTGTAGTGTTTGCCTTTTCTATCTTGCCTGGAAATTCTGGCATTTCAGAAATTGGTCTGTCTACTACCTTTAATGCGTCTTTAAAGTAAACCAACTCGTAATTTCTAATATGATCAACTACCTGTATTGCAACATGTGATGTCTCCATCGGTTTTGTAAACATTAGACTAAATGTTATGTCTAAAAATTCTAAACCTTGATTATCGCCGTACGGATCTTTTACTATCTCTGTTGATGCTTGCGCTAGAAACAACTTGTTTTCGTCATGGATGGTGATACTGTCATTTCTGATGTCATATTCAATGTACGCCTCACTGTCTTGCCAGTTCGGCTTTGCTTCCTGCATGTCAAGGTATGCTATTGCCAAAAAAATTTTCTCAGGTCCCATGTTTTCCCATGCTCTTGCCTTGATTGTTGTTAGTTCTCCTATGCCTATCTCGACAGTTGGATTTTCATTGTGAAATTTCTGATTTTCTTCGAAAATTACACTGTTTATTGAAAATCCATCAGGTGTCTCAGAAATTCCGTGCTTTGTAATTCTAGGGGCAGTACAGTCTCTGTCAAAACCACATGCTCCACTTCGTTTCTTACTTTCAGTAGATGTTGAGTCATCAGTTGAAGCATCTCCAATTGTAAATGTCGAGATGAAACCAGCAAGATCTGTTCCTCCATACGCTAACGCAACTGTGTTAGAATCAACTTTGACTAGGGATCTGTTTGTACTATGTGACGTGTCATGCTCTAAATTATCTCCTCCATTTGCTGTCCTTAATCCTGTAATAGTACCGTCACTATCAATTGTAAATGTAGAGATGAAGCCATCATTATTACTTCCATCGTCATACGCTAACACAAATGTGTCTGAATCAACTTTAACTAGGAAGTTGTCTTCAGCATTACCTGTAGCGGGGGTATTGCCTGAATGATGCTCTAAACTATCTGCCTCTGATATTTCATCTGACGAATTAATTGTAAATGTCTTGATGACACCATTTCTTTCAGTTACACTGCCGCCACTTACCTCGGCGTTTTCATAGGCTACTGCAATTGTATCTGAATCTACTTGCACTAGAAAATGTTCTGACCCCTGTGATGTGTCAAACTCGTAAGTACTCTTTTTAGTAATATCACCATTCTCTGCAATTGAAAATGTCCTGAGATAACCATCTCCGCCTGAACCACAGTATGCTCTTGCAACTGTATCTGAATCAACTTTAACTAGAGATTGAAGTAGTCTGTCGTTACAGTTCGTCGCATCCTGATCCAAAGTATCTAATTCCGTTATGGTAGCACCATCTGATGAAATCGTAAAAGTGGCAATTTGTAGAAAACGTCCATTACGTTCATACGATAATGCGTATGTGTCATCATTTACATGAACTAGAGAATTAACCGAACCTTCATTTGTATCATGCTCTAAGTTAGCAGAAGCTGACTCAAAGGCAGCATGATTTTGTATTCTTATTGGAGTAATAGTACCATCACTATCAATTGTAAATGTAGAGATGAAGCCATCAGGGGTACCCGAACTTCCCTGATCTCCACCATACGCTAACGCAAATGTATCTGAATCTACCTTGATTAGAGAATTATCATAAGCAAATACAGCATCATGTTCTATAGTATGTACTTTAGTAATGGTAGTACCATCAGACGAGATGTTAAATGTAGAGATGAAACCAGCAGAACCAGTACCTCGATACGCTAATGCGTATGTATCTGAATCAACTTGCACTAGGGAGTTGTTTATACCCTTAACATCATCATACTCAAAATTGTTTCCTAGAGATTGTGCTCTTACTGCAGTGATGTCTCCTTTAGCTGCAAATGCATCATCAACTAATACTGGAATGACAAATGGCAGCAACAAAAGAAGAAAAAATACGGCTCTCATTGTAAACTCCTAACATTGACGCTTCTTAATTAAACAGATCAAATAGCCAGTCAAAAAATCCCTTTTTCTCCTCTTTTACAGGCTCAATTTCTTGTGGCTCAGGCTCGTATGTTTCTTCTATTAATGGGAATGAATCTTGATTATCCGGAACTAACAAAAATCCTGTTTCAATTATTCTTGGTTTAGGTTCTGATTGAATCTCTAGAACTATTTGATCAAATCTTTCTTGTGTAATTCCAATCCCTTCCCAGAACTGATACTCTGAATAGTTTACATCAAACCATTCTCTGTATTCAGTTTCTGTGATGTATCGTTTTACGTAATGTTTAGCTGGCATATTCTCATCAACAAATTCTAAAACAGTTTTTTCATTTATTGTAGTAAGCATTACTTCAGGTTCAGGTTCTTTGACTGGTGGCTCAGGTTCTGGTATTTCTTCAGGAATTACTTCCGGTTGTGGTTCTGGAACTTTTTCTGGTACAACTTCAGGAATTTCTTCAACTTGTACAATCTCTTTTGGTAAAATTTCTAAAGCATTTTCAAAGTATACCAAATCATAGTTTGGTATATGGTCAATGGTCTGAATTCCAATATGAGATGCCTCCATTGGTTTTGCAAAGATTAAGGTAAATGTAATGTCTAGCAATTCTAAAGCTTCATTGTCTCCGTATGGGTCTTCAATTCTTTCAGTTACAGCTCCTACAGCTGAAAAAATCTTATCCTTGTCATACACTTTGAACTCATCTTGTTGAATTGAAAATTCTATGTTTGCAGTAGAATCTCTCCAGTCTGGTTTATCTTCATGCATTGCAAGATATGCAATTGCCAAAGTAATCTTGTCAGTTCCCATATTTTCCCATGCTCTGACCTTGATTGTTACCGGTTCTCCAACTGTTCCTTGTATGGTTGGATTTTTGTTGAAACGTTCTTGATTTTCTTCAAAAACATTATTGTTTATTGAAAATCCATCAGGTGTTTCTGATTCACCATGACTTGTAATTCTAGGTGCAGTACAATCTCTGTCAAATCCACATCCACCACTTCGTTGTTTTTCTTCTTCTACTTCTTCTGTAATTGTAAATGTCGTTATCCAACCGTCTTTTGAACCCGATGTATACGCCAATGCATATGTATCAGAATCTACCTGCACTAGAGAGTTGTAGTTTCCTACATCCGTATCATGCTCCAAAGTTTTCACTTCAACAATACTAGTACCATCAGATGAA
>JAOLYM010000007.1 GCA_028343435.1 Candidatus Nitrosopelagicus sp. | reverse complement strand
ACCAATCATCACCACTAGAGGAAAATCCTTGTTCACTTGCAAGTTCTTTTAAGATATCTCCACCACTAAGATAATTTAGATTAAATTCTTTTGCAAGTCCCTTTGCTACAGTAGTCTTTCCAATAGCAGGAGGACCAGACACTACAATGGATTTTGACAATTATCCTAAATCCATTTGTGTTTTAGTTAGTTTCATAATGAGCCCACTAAATGCAATGGATGATAGGAAATACCAGGCCCACAAGTATAGTGCATTTTCTTCACCACAGTACAATCCTTCTTCAACTTTGAGAGCAGTACATGTTAGTTCAAACCAATCACCAGGAATTACATTTAGTGGAATTGGTGAAACTGCAACAGTGTACGAAAATAATTGTGGCAGTACAAAATAGAAAATTAACATTAAGGGAATAATTGTAATCATCATAGGGCGTATATTCATCTGCATCATTTCCATATTCATTTTGTTCATGTAAGCAGATTTTTTGTTTGCAGTTGCAATTCTTGCTTGATCCTTTGATCTAAATGCAGCCATTCGTTCTTTTTGCCATGCTCTTACTTCTTTTGTAATTCTTCTCTGTTTTACTTGATCAACCATTTTACGTCTGATTGATGAATTGATTAAATTCAATGCAATACCAAATCCAGCAACTGCAAGCATTGAAAGAATTATGCCTTTTATCATTGGATCATCACTACCCAAAGGACCTTCTCTCATACCAAAGAAATCCATTTGGAGGAATACTGCATCAATAAAGTGTAATATGAAATTTAGTTCCATTTAAGCACCAACACCTATTGCATCTATTACATTTTGCGCTGCTTCATCAATTTTTCCCTCATTGTTTAGTATAACTTTGAGTGGGGAACCAGATAAGACAGAACAACTTGCCAACATTGCATCTTGTACTGCTAGTTCCTTTTTTATTGCTTCTATTGAAATTTTATCGCGATTTCGAGTGTCATCCTTCATTCTACGATTGTAAATTTCTTCAGGTCTTGCAGAAATAGCAATAAGATGTGTTGGTTCAAGAATTTGAATTACATGGTATGGAAGACCTGGATAAAATCCCTCATCTGTAGAAATGAATGCATGTGTATCAATAAACACCACATCATCAGTTAATTCAGATATTTTTGTAGCTGCTTGTTTTTGTAAATCTTTTTGTTGAGATACTGGTAAATGTCGAAGATTATCTCTATCAGAGATTTCACTATCTTCCGCTTCACCCATCATTACAGTTCCGTAACTATGTACACTAGCACAATGCTTTTCTGCATTTATCAATTCGACAATACGTGTAACTAGAGAAGTTTTCCCTACACCTGGGATTCCAACTATTACAACTTTTTTACGTTCTACCAAGTAAAGCACCTAACCGTGGCATGACAACTTCCACCTGTTCTTTTACTAATTGGTTATAGTAATTAATTAGAATATCTACAGAAAGCAAAATTCCAATTCCGGTACCAAATACACCTAATACGTCTGAAACGCCTGCAATTAATCCAAGAATTGCAGAACCGATTATTGTAACTGATGGAATGTATCTGTTAAGTAAAGTTTCAATTGGTTTGTTTGAACGTCTGAATCCTGGTACTTGTACATCTGCATCCAAAAGATTTTGTGCTGCTTTCTTTGGAGAAAGTCCGCCAAGCTCTACCCATAATCTTCCAAAGACAATTACAATTCCAATCATAAATATGACATACCCAACGGCTCGTATAGGATCTTGCGCTGCCAAATCTAAACCTCGTGGAGGAGTGATAAAGTAGACAATACCGCCAATTGGTGAAGAGGGACTTGTAGGATCAAATTGTCCTAAAATATTCAAAAATACATTATTATTCCGCGGGTTGAATTGTGACCAAAACATTTGGCCGATAAATACAGCATTTGCAGTTAATGCGGATGCCAAAATAACGGGAATGTTTGAAACATACATCATCTTAATTGGGTAAGTTGCTGCAAATCCTCTATACTTTGTAGAAACAATTGGAATTTCTACCTTCATACCTTGAGTGTATACAAGTATTGCAAGAATTCCTGCAGTTAAGAACAATCCAAATACACTCGGCAGTTGATTTGATCTAAATAATGCGTCGGCTACATCACCATACGCCACCATCTGACCAATGAATGGGAATACACCAACTGCACCACCATCACCTGCAGGCATTGGACTGAATAAACTCCAAAGAATTTGTTGAGCAACTCCTGCCATAATGAAGATACTAATTCCACTACCCAAACCCCATCCTTTTTGGATAGTTTCATCTAAGAACATTACAATTACAGACGCACCCATCAGCTGCCCTATCAGTATGTATAGCACCGTGGGGTCTGTAATTCCAGGTCCATAAACAGCAATTGCATATACAATTGATTCAGCTACAATTACAATGTAAGTTACAAGTTTTGTTGCAGTTTGAAATACACCACGTTCTGCAGGATTTTTAAAATCAAACTTTAAGATATCAGAACCACGAAGTAATTGCATTAACAATCCACCAGTAACAATTGGTCCAATACCTAATTCAACAAGAGAACCTTGAGCGGAAGCAAAAATTACTCTTGCAAATGCTAGAAAATCAAATTCAGGTGCAGTTGCGCCAAATAGTGGAGTTTGACCCATCACTAGATAAATTACTAAACAACCAGAAGTCCATAAAATTTTTTGTTGTAATGGAATTTTCTTTTTTGGTTTTGGAACTTGAGGAATGTAAGGTTCAGCCTTGGCTACAATTTTTCGTATAGTTTCAGTTAATGTTCCTTCAGCCATCGTTGTTTTCTACATTTTCAGTTTTTTCTTGTGATTTTTCTTCAGTTTTTTGAATAGGGAGAATTACTTCACCACCTGCTTGTTTTACTTTTTCAATTGCGGAAGGTGTTGCATTTTTTACTTTTATTGTGTATGCGGTGTTAGTTTTACCTCCACCGAGTAATTTTTCAATTTTAAGTGATTCTAAATCTAAAGTGTTTTTAGAATTTTCAGATTTACCAGATTTGGAAAATAAATCATTCAAGTCTCTAACATTTACCCAAACTTTTGTAATACTTGGATGTGGTGAATGAGTTCCTTCATGACCAAAATGATCTTGATCCTCTTTAATTACAGTACTTGCAAGATGTTTGAGATGTCCAGAACGACCAAGTCCACCTTTATGACCAAAGGATCTGTGTTGTGCAACTTGTCCCCAACCCATGTGTCTTCCACCTCGGAGTCTTCTAGTTTTTCTTAATCTTGTTGCCATTTTACATCATCCTCTTTACGATAACTAAAAGTTCTTTGTTATGACCTAAGACACCTTTTTGGCCATAGAGCTTTTTACAGCTTCTTTTGAATCCATGTCTTGGAGGATCTAGAGCAAACCAAGGTTTTAGAGGTTTTAATTTTGAAAGTGAGGTTTTGCCTTCAGCTAATGCAGAGGCTAATTCATCTACAGATTTGTATCCTAATGCAGTAATATCTTCAGAAGTGATTTTCTTATAGCCAGATTTTCGTGCTTTTTTATCTAAAAGTTCTTTTGCGGTTTCAACATCAAGTTCTTGCCAAGCAACATAATGTTGAACCTTTCTTAACATTCCAATAGTATTATCTATTTCGGGAATAATTACTGCACGATGTTTCTTTTCTAACTTTAGTAAATTCATTGTAGTGGTAGCCCAATACGGTACATCAGCAGTTCCACTAATTCTTACAACAAGATATGCTTTAGACATATCAATTACCCTTGGCTGAATGTCTGTCGTAGACATTCAAGCAATGCTTTTGATGTTGAATTCATTGTTGCAGTAGAGCCATTTGTATGAGTCCATGCATCTTTTACACCTGCTAATTTTAATAAATTACGAATTTTTCCACCTGCAACGAGTCCTAAACCTCTTGGACCAGGTAAAATTTCAATTGTAACACTTCCACCTTTCCCTTTAACTGTAAATGGTACCGAATGTTTTTGATCACATCTACATTCCCAACTTCCACATCCAAGTTTGATTGGACTGACATTTAGAAATGCAGCATTGTTTGCTTTTTCAATTGCAATTCTCATTTGTTTAGATTTTCCAAGACCAATTCCGAGCCAACCATTTTGATTACCGGCTGCAACTAAAGCTTTGAATCTTGTAGATTGACCATTTGGAGTCATCTTTTGAATTAAACCAACATCAATAACTTCAGTTTTTAAATCCGGTAATAGTTTTTTGATAATTCCTGCTTCTTGTATACGTAAACCTTTTTCATAAATTTCCTCCATAGTAGTAATTTCACCAGACGCAACTTTTTTTCCTAACATTGTTTTTGGTTCCCACACTTCAACAACAGGCTCACGTCTAGGTCTTCGTGGTCTATCACCTTGACGTCCACCTCTACCTCCAGGTCCACCTCTACCTCCAGGTCCACCAGGTCTACCTTGTTGACGTTGTGGTGCAGATTGACTCATTTGGTTTTTACCTCACTATCAATTTTTGATTTAACACTTGCAATATCGTTTTTAACTTTAAGATGTTCACCGTTAATTCTTTCATCAGCTGGAAATGCTTCTTCATCAGCTGGAACTTTAACACCAGCATCAATTACACCTTTTAATGCTGCAGCCATTCTGTCAGTATATCTTCTAGTACCACTATACAAAATTGCATCAGTAACACCATTTGATAATGCTTTTTTTCCAGCCATGTAACCGGTCAAATAGGATGCAGGAATATTCTTTCGTGAACCCTTCCAGCCATCTTTGAGTAGGAATCTGGAATGTGCAGATGCTAAAACTTTATCCCCTTTAATCTCAGGTTTTACGATTTGGACTTGAGTATTTTCATTTGTAACATTAACGGTAATGAAATCACTCTTTCCCATAAGCATGATTTTTCGTTTTCGATAGTTAGTTTTCTCACTACGAATTCTTTGTAATATCTTTGAATATGCCATCTATAGAGGGAAAACTTGAGATTGGTATTATAAACCTTAGACGCCAAGAAGGTGAACTAACAATGCTTTTTGAACATGTAAGCGATTTTCAGCTTCATCCCAAACAACAGATTGTGGACCATCAATGACATCAGAAGTTACTTCTTGATCACGTTTTGCAGGAAGACAATGCATGAAGATAGCATCTTTTTTGGCCTTATTCATCAAGGACTGAGTGACTTGGAATTTTGGAAGAAATTTTTTAACGCGATCAGAATTTGTATTATGAATAGAAACAAAAGTATCAGTCATTACAACATCTGCATCTTTTACTGCCAATTCAGGATTATCGGAAACCTCTAAAATTTCATGTTCTTTACCTGTTTTGATAACATCAAAATCAGGTTCATACCCATCAGGAATAGCAACAGAGAGTTTTATCTTTAATTTTGCACATCCCAATATCAGTGAGTTACAAACATTGTTTCCATCACCTATCCAAGCAATTTTGATTTTCTTTAGATTTTTTTTATGTTCTTTAATTGTCATTAAATCTGCAAGGATTTGACACGGATGAAATGAATCAGATAACCCATTAATTACAGGGATAGAAGAATTTCGTGCAAAAGTTTCTAATGATTTATGATCATAAACACGAGCCATTATCACATTTACATAACGAGAAAGTGTCTTTGCAGTATCACCAATAGATTCACCGCGAGATAATTGAAGATCGTTTGGAGATAATGTAAGTGCATGACCTCCAAGTTGAAACATTCCTGTTTCAAAACTCACACGTGTTCGAGTAGATGGTTTTTCAAATATCATTGCAAGTGTTTTATTTTGTAAAAGTGGTTTTGTTTTTTCTTTTTTTTGCTCTTTTTTCAAATCTATTGCTAAATCAATTATATTATTAATTTCCTTAGATTCTAATTCATCTAACGTTAGTACATCCACATTATGCGGTTTGTGAGTCATAGATTACAGAATAGAAGATGTTTCTTATAGTTTTGTAAACTAAGGTTTTGGTCTTCCATCTTTAATCCATTTCTTAATTTGATTAGCCAATTTTTTTGCTTCATTATCAGTTTCTGGTGGAGGAATGTCATACATATCAGCATAATTGTTAATGTCATCAGTTTCAATTCCATTGAAAGGATCATCACTTTCTTCAGATTCTGGTTGTGGTTCTGGTTCTGGTTCTGGTTCTGGTTGTGGTTCTGGTTCTGACACTTTGATTTCAGATATTGATGGAACATCAATATCAGTGGATTCAAAAACATTTTCAAGAAAAGTTTGCTTATTGAATTTTACAATATCATCATATTCTTGACCTATACCTACAAAGATAATTGGAGTTGATGTTACTTTTACAATAGATAATGCTGCACCGCCTCTAGCATCTGCATCACTTTTTGTTAAAATTGAACATTCAAAATTTACCTGTTTGTGGAATTCACGTGCTTGATTTACAGTATCATTACCTGCTAGTGAATCACCTACGAAGATTTTCATGTCAGGCTTTACAACTTTGGTAATCTTTGCAATTTGTTCCATTAAGTTAGAACTGGTCTGCATTCGTCCCGCTGTATCAACCAAAACACAATCAACTTTGTGAGATTTAGCATACAAAACAGCATCTTTTGCAACAGCAGCAGGATCAGAACCATAATTTTGTGCAATGATTTTAAGATTAAGCCTGTTTGTATGTTCACGAAGTTGCTCAATAGCACCTGCACGATAAGTATCTGCAGCTGCAATAACAACGGATAATTTCTCATTTTTCAACATATTTGCAACTTTAGCTAGTGAGGTTGTTTTTCCAGTACCATTTATTCCAACAAATACAACTATGAATGGTTCATTTGATGATTTTTTTTCATTAATCCTAGCCACCAAATCAATGTGACCCGCATTATCAAAAGTTTCACTAATAAACTCGATTAGACTTTGTTTTACAAAACTTTGTATGTTTTTCTTTTCGACTCTAGAACCAATTATTTTTTCTTTCAAACTATCTTTAATTGAATCTATTACTTCAGTAGCCACATCAGATTCAAGTAGATTAATTTCCAATTCAAATAAAACATCTTCAATATCTTTTTCGTTAAGATCCTTTTCACTAAATCCAGTAGAAACATTAGAAAATGCTTTTTTTAGATTATCAAACATAATTATTATGATTGTGGTTGTGATTGCGGTTGTTGCATAATTTGTTGCATTTGCTGTTTTCCTTGTTCTAGGTTTGCAGCAATTTGTTGTCTTTGTGCATTTGTTTCTTGTAATGCAACTTCTAATTCTTTAATTTTTGATTCCAAATAACTAAGTGCCGAATCATGATCTTTTTCTATTGCAACTCCAGCACCAACATTAACCACAATTTTTTCATTTGGAATAGTTTTAGTTTTGATAAAAGTGCCCATTCCAACTGGGACTAAATTTTCAGAATCAGGATTTGCTTTAATTTCCTGAATTGATTTTATTGCAGAATCAGCATCACGCATTATATTTTTTATAGAATTCTCTTTTTGTGACATTTCTGCATACATGTTTTCA
Source organism: Candidatus Nitrosopelagicus sp. (assembly GCA_028343435.1). Taxonomy (GTDB): domain Archaea; phylum Thermoproteota; class Nitrososphaeria; order Nitrososphaerales; family Nitrosopumilaceae; genus Nitrosopelagicus. The sequence goes on along the minus strand of JAOLYM010000007.1, from coordinate 27,682 downwards.
AGCATTTGCATTTGTTGCAACATTTGTTGGGCTTGTTCTTCGCTCATGAGTTTGAATTGTATATACTGTATAAAAATTAGAGTTTTTGATGAAAAGAAAAAAGAAAAGAGTATTACTTTGCTTTTGAGAATCGATCGTTTACTTCATCCCAGTTGATGACATTCCACCAAGCAGCTATGTAATCAGGTCTTTTGTTTTGATACTTGAGATAGTATGCATGTTCCCAAACATCTAATCCTAATAGAGGAACTAAACCCTCAGTTCGTGGACTAGTTTGGTTTGACATTGCCTTGTATTCGACTTTACCAGAGTTTGGATTGTATACAAGCCAACCCCATCCGCTTCCTTGAATTGGAGCTGTTTTGCTAGAGAATAATTCTTTAAACTCTGCAAAAGATCCAAAGGAATCATTGATGGCATCAGCAATTGCACCAGTTGGTTCACCGCCACCGTTTTGTTTCATACTGTTCCAAAACAGTTTATGGTTATCGTATCCTCCACCATTAAAGTTAATGGCACCCTTGACATCGTCAGGGACTTGATTGATGTTTGACAAGATTTCTTCAATTTCCTTTTCCTGTAATTCAGGACTAAGTTTTTCTAATGCACCATTCATACCATCAGTATATTTTTGATGATGTTTTGAATGATGAATTTCCATTGTTTGTGCATCAATGTGAGGCTCTAGTGCATCATATGCATAAGGCATCTCAGGAAGTGTATATTTTCCCATACTGGTGGATGATATGGAAGTAATTTATTGCTTTTCTAAAGGAATTATTACTAATCAAAATTTACAACATATATGAGAAATTTTTTATTTTTCACATTACTGTTAGGTGGACTCTTTTCTTTTGTAATTGTAAATTTTGTCACTTTGGATGAGAATTCTGAATTATTTTTAGATAATAGCGGACCATACATAGGTGCAGAATTTCCAAAAGAGTTGGGTTTTACAGGAAAGGGCATAAAGATTGGAGTCATCGATACTGGGATTAACCTAAATCATCCAGATTTTTTTAATCAAGATGAAACATCTAGATTTTTGAAAGGATATGATTTTGTAGATAACGATACAGTTCCACAAGACACAAACGGACATGGAACACAAGTAACAGGAATAATTGCAGCTGATGGACAACTAAAAGGAATAGCACCTATGGCAGAAATTTTTTCATATAGGGTTTCATCAGATGGTGAATCAGTTCCGTCAAATTTGATAATTAAAGCCATCAACCAGGCAGTTGAAGATAGAGTGGACATCATTAACATCAGTTTAGGAGTTAACATGACTCATAACAAAATCGATGAGGCGGTAAATAATGCAATTAATCAAGGAATTGTGGTTGTTGCTGCGGCAGGAAATAGCGGTCCAGATAAGAGTACTATTGGAAGTCCAGCAAAAAATCCCAATGCAATCACTGTAGGAGCCACTTACAATAACCGTGATTCAAGCATGGTTTCAACACTAGAAGTTGAAGATACACAATTCCAAGTTTTACCAATGTTAGGAACAGATATAATTTCAGATCCAATATCAGCTGAAATTGTATTTGGAAAATACAGTAGAGAAAATGATTTTGATGGGATCGATGTTAGAGGTAAGATAGTTTTGGCAGAAAGGGGTGGAGAAACACCAGATGAAATTGTTTTTTTCTCAGATAAAGAAATTTTTGCATCAAATAATGGTGCAAAAGGATTAATCGTATACAATAATCAACCAGGAATATTTTTTGGAGAATTAATTCATGAGTATGTAAGTGAAGATTACTATCCAACAATACCTACAGTTTCAATGACAAGAGAAGAAGGATTAGAATTAAAAACAATTCTTGATAGTGGAACATCAGGAACACTTAACGTGTTTAATCATCCAGATTTTCTTGCAACATTTAGTTCAAGAGGACCGGTTTCTCCGTTTTATCTAAAACCAGATTTAGTTGCACCAGGAGTTTTTGTAAATACAACTTCATTGAAGAATTTCTATAATATAACAAGCGGAACAAGTTATGCCGCTCCACATGTTTCAGGAGCAATTGCATTGTTATTAGAAAAGAATCCAGATTTCACACCTCATGAAATTAAGTCCATACTAGTTACAACTTCAGATATAATCACAGATGAGTACAAAAAAGAATTTGAATTTGATGCCGGTGGAGCAGGAAGAATTGATTTGAAAAAAGCATTTAATTCAGAATTAATATTTGAACCACCAAAGTTGATTTTCAATCTATCTGAGCACAAGACATTAGAAGAAAACGAAATTAAGATTAATTCGTTATATGAAAATATCAATATTCAAAAAGTAGAATTTTCAGATATAGAAAATGTTGAGTTTGATTACGAGATAAGAGATTCAGCATTATACATAACTTCAAAATTAATTGAAAAAGAGTTAGGTGATTTTGAAACCAGAGCCTTCATTACTAACAATGACATAATGTATCAGATTCCAATAATTGTTCGAGTTAGTGAAACATCAATAGTTATTTCGGAATATGAAAATGAATTATCTTTTCAAGTGAAACAACCATTAGATTGGGAATATGCAAAAATAACCATTACCAATAGTGAAACATTTGAAGAACGTAGTATTTCTATGACACCAACAAAATTTGAGAGTTTGAAATTATATGATGCAGGGAAATATTGGATTGAAGTAAATGTAAAAAGCGGTAAAAACACATTTGACGTGTATGAATTTCATGATATCAAAGAAGATTTGAGTGAACAAAAACCAATTGTTGAGAATTCAGAATTACCAGAAAGAGCATTAATAATTTTAGGGATAATTTTTGGCATTGTAATAATTGTAGGATTGAGATTTAGAAAGAGTTCTAGCGAAGTTGTGGACCAGCATCTCTGATTTCAGAAGAAACATCTTTGAATTTTGTAAAGTTTTCTCCAAACATTTGCGCTAGTTTCTTTGCCGATAAATCGTAAGAATCTTTATCCACCCATGTATTTTTTGGATCTAATACATCAGAAGGTACGCCTGGACATTCAGTAGGAACATCTAGATTGAAAGTATCATCATGTCTGAACTTTATCAAGTCAAATTTTCCAGTTAATGCAGCAGTTACCATTGCACGACTATATTTTATGCTAATTCTTTTTCCAACACCGTATGGACCACCAGACCATCCAGTGTTAATTAGATATACAACGGTATTGTGTTCAAGAATTTTTTCTCCTAACATTTTTGCATACACGGATGCAGGACGAGGCATAAATGGAGAACCAAAACATGCAGAAAATGTCGCTTTTGGTTCTTTAATTCCACGTTCAGTTCCAGCAAGTTTACTAGTATAGCCAGACATGAAATGAAACATTGCACTTTCTTTTGTTAATTTTGATACTGGCGGAAGAACACCTAATGCATCAGCGGTTAAAAATATTATAACTTTAGGATGACCACCTACACTTGGAATTACAGCTCCTGGTATGTAATCTAAAGGATATGCTGCACGAGTGTTTTCAGTTAAACTGCCATCGTCAAAATCTGGTTTTAAACTATCTTTGTTTACAACAACATTTTCAAGAACGGCTCCAGATTTAATAGCATTCCAAATTTGTGGTTCTGCTTCTTCATTGAGATTGATACATTTTGCATAACAACCACCTTCAAAATTAAAAACACCACTTTGAGACCAACCATGTTCATCATCACCAATTAACATACGTTCAGGATCTGCAGACAAACTTGTTTTTCCAGTTCCAGATAAACCAAAGAATAATGCTGTATCACCATCTTTACCAATATTTGCAGAACAATGCATTGGAAAAACACTTTTTTTTGGCATCAAATAATTCATTACTGCAAACATAGATTTTTTCATCTCTCCTGCATAATTAGTTCCACCAATCAATACAATTCGTTTTGAAAGGTTAACTAAAATGAAAATATTTGTTCTAGTTCCATCAATTTCAGGAATTGTTTCAAAGTCATTTAGACATAAAATTGTAAAATCAGGTTCATGTGAATTTAATTCTTCATTTGAGGGTCTAACAAATAATTGTCTACAGAAAAGATTTTGCCATGCATGATCATTAATTACACGAATTGCCAACCTATTTTCTTTGTCAGCACCGACAAATCCATCAAAAACATAAAGATCCTTACCTTCTGCATGTTTTTTCATTTTCTCAAAAACCGAATTAAATTTTTCAGTTGGAAATTGTCTGTTGACGTCACCCCAATCAATGGTTTCGTGAGTTTCATCATCATAAATGATGTAACGATCTTGAGGAGAACGACCTGTGTATTTTCCAGTTTTTACAGATAAAGAGCCAGTAGAAGTTAACATGCCTTCATTTGTTTCAATTGATTGTTCAACAAGTTTTTCGACAGATAGATTTCTATGAATTGAATGAGGGTTTACTCCAAATGCAACTAATTGATCATGTACTTTTGAACTAGTGTCAGACATTCAAAAAATCTCCTTAATGCTATGTGTAGTCAAGGTTTTTTGGGAAAAATTGAATATTATTATCTCTTTCTCAGATCCAATAATCTGAAACTTAGATACGTATTTATGTTAAATTTCAAAGTTTAACTCTATGCCAATCAATAAAGAAAAACTTCAGGCAAGAGAAGAAGCAAGAATGAGTAGACCTGAATTTATTCGTCCAGAGAGCTGGAGATATACTAGATTGGAAACTGGTTGGAGAAAACCAAAAGGAATGGATAACCATCAAAGAAAACAGAAAAGTCGTGGTCGTCCAGGATTAGTTAAAGTAGGATATGGCACACCAAAAATTGCATATGGATTACACCCATCAGGTTATACAGATAATTTAGTACATAATGCAGATGATTTAGATAATCTCAATCCAAAAGAAGATGGAATTAGATTTGGACATAGTGTAGGAGCAAAAAAGAGAAGAGAAATTATGAAAATCGCAATAGAAAAAAAATTCAAAGTGTTTAACGCAAGAGTGAGTCAAAATGCCAGTTAATCTTAAATCAAAAAAGAGACTTGTCTCAAGAATTGTTGGCGTTGGTGTAAATCGTGTAAGATTTGATAATGATCACTTAGACGATGTTGCAGACGCAATTACCAGAGATGATATTAGAAGTTTAATTACCGCAAATACAATTACAATCAAATCATTTACAGGTACATCTCATGGAAGAGCACAAGCAAAAAGAATTCAAAAAGCCAAAAGAGGTACAAAACAAGGTTCTAAAAAAGGAAGAAAAGGTGCACGAGTTGGTAAGAAAACAGTATATGTTAACAAGGTTCGTGCTTTAAGATATCTTCTCAAAGTGTCAAAAGATCGCAAAGAGATTACTAACGAATCATTCAAAGCAATTTATAAAAAAATTGGCGGTAATACAATACGAAATAAAGCACATCTAAGAACTGTAATTGCAGAAGAAATTACTGTACAAAAATCTTAGAAATGAAATAGATTTTTTTTAAAATCTGAAATTTTATCATTATTAATTTTTAGTCCTTCTTTTGATAGCATATGCTTTTTTCTTTCAGAACCAAATGCATAACCACCTATAGTTCCATCAGATTTCACAACACGATGACAGGGTACGATTACAGGGAATGGATTTTTTTTCATTATGTGTCCTACAACTCGTTGACCATTTTTTAGATTGATTGCTTTTGCAAGATCACCATATGTTGTTACATTACCTTCCGGAACTTCTAATAATTTTCGATAAATTTTTTCCTCTGTTTTCAAATTTTTATAACCTCCAAATTAGTAGTTGATAGAAGATCAAGTAAAGTTTGTTTATATTTTCCTAAGCTTTTCCAGTCAAGTAAAACTGCTTCTGCACCATTATTTTGAGAAATCAAATGTTCAAATAAATCAGGATTTAAAAATTCTAATGCGTGTTTTGGCATTACAGTTCCTAAGCCATATTTTCCAAAAAGTAATTCTTTTGTGAATTTTTCAGAATAGTGAGTTCCACCAAAACAGATAGCGAAAGGATGTGGATCAAATGGGTTCTCAAGTGTTTCCACTACCAACTTGGCTATAGATGAACAAAGAGTTTCATCATTCCATTGTAATTCGGTAGTTCCAACTTCTACAAAGATTGATGGCTTTTTGAGATGAGTGGGTCCATGATGAGTGGCTTCTATGGTTATTTGGAAATCTGAAAAAGATTCACGATGATCCCAGAGTTTTTGTAAGTATTTTTTCTGTAAGTTTGGATATGGTATTGCCAATTCGTATGAATTTCCACCAAATTTAGCTGCACTGAAGTTTCCAGTACTATGACAAGTTAAAGCAAGAGTTCCAGATTCAGCTGCATGTTTTGATAGAAAAATGAATCCATCATAATCATATTTTTCATCCAGCCAATCTGCAGAGATAACAGGAGAATCAATTTCAATTAAATCAAAGCTATTGCCATGATAGACATCACCTTCTTTCTCCATATTTTGAGAGATGAATTTGGCCATATTGTGACCTGCAGGGTCATTTTTGAAAGCAACTAGCAAATCCATGAATAAAAGATATATTGACACTTTATTATTTTTCTTTATAATTTGAATCCAAAACTCATGTTCAAGAATATAGTTAACACTATAAAATTAACGAAGAAATCCGACAAGGAGGTCTACAAACAGCACCTCAGATTAGTCTTGTTTGGCTTTGCCACAGTAGGACTATTAGGATTCGGTATTCAATTCATATTTGCAACAATTTCACCAGGAATGGTATTCAAATAGAGAGATAAAATGTCAGAAGTATCTAATTCCCACTTATTTGCACTTAGAACTACCGGAGGTCAAGAAAAGGTAGTTTTGAGACAACTTGAAGCAAAAATGAGAAGTGGTGAGCTAGAGGTTCAATCAGTTTTAATTGTTGAAAATCTAAAAGGATATGTCGTAATTGAAGCAAATGATCCTCAAGTCATGTTTATGGCAACACAAGGATTACGACATGTAAAAGGACAATTGAGAGGAGAATTAGAATTTAGTGAAATAGAAAATTATCTTGTAAAGAAATCTACAGTTTCAGAATTAGCAGTTGATGGAACAGTAGAAGTTATTGGCGGACCATTCAAAGGAATGAAAGCTACAATTACAAGAGTTGATCATGATAAAGAAGAAGCTACAGTAATTTTGTTGGATGCACCATATCAATTACCAGTAACAGTAGATGCAAACTATCTAAAACCGGTTGCATCATAGGAAGGAATAAATCATTAAAAAAGAGACGAATTTCAAATGGGAGACAAACAATCAATTTCAGCACAAGTAACAGGAGGAGAAGCTTCTGCAGGTCCTCCACTCGGTCCAGCACTTGGTCCACTAGGAGTAAACATTATGGAAGTTATCAATAAAATTAATGAGAAAACAGGTGACTTCAAAGGAATGAAAGTTCCAGTTACAGTTAGTATAGATACAGATACAAAAGAATGGGATATCGAAGTTGGAATCCCATCAGCCTCAGCACTCATACTAAAAGAGGCAAACATAACAAAAGGTACAGGTACAGCAGGTACAGAATGGGTAGCAGATATTGGAATGGATGCAGTAGTTAAAGTTGCAAATGTTAAACTTGAAACATCATATGCATCAGAAATAAAATCAGTTGCAAAACAAATTATCGGTACATGTCAGTGTTTAGGCATTAAAGTAGAAGGTAAAACACCAAAAGAAATTACCGTCGAAGTAAATGATGGTAAATGGGACGAGAAATTAGTCAACTAGATAGATACATAGGAGATTTTTCAGTTCTTTCCAATTCAACAAATGTCTCGGTATTCTGAATTCCATCAATTTTTCCAATTTTATCAACCACAATACGGTGTAATTGTTCTAAATCTTCTGCTAAAGCACCAACCATTAAATCAAATCTTCCTGTTACCTCAATAATTCTATCAATTTCTGCAATTTCTAGGAGGTTTTCATGAATTTGTGTTTTAAATTTAGGATCCCTATTAATTCCAACATATGCTTTTACGCCAAAACCTAATTGATTTTCATCAATATCTATAGTGAATTTCTTTATCATCTTCTTTTTTATCAGTCTCTTTATTCGACTGTACAAAACAGATGCATTGATGTTTAATTTTTTTGCTAAAAGTGGAATAGAGATACTTCCATCTTTTTTTAGTTCAGATAATAATTTGAGATCTAGGTCATCAACTTTAGCCATTTCTTAAAATAAGTAAATTTTAGTAGTAAATGTAAGTTTTGGCAGAATAAACCAGATAATTACTAAGATTTAGAAAAAGATACGCTAATTTTAGAAAAATGATGTAATCGTAAATAATTACTCTAAACGATAATAAGTGAGAGATTAAGGTTTTTGACATGGTAAACGAGTCTGAAATAGTTGCATTAATTCAAGAAGCAAAGAAAAGTGAAAAAGAACGTAAGTTTAAAGAATCACTAGAACTTTACATTACTCTAAAAGATATAGATGTGAAAAAAGGATTTGCTTTCAATGAAGTAATTCAGCTACCAAATCAAATGTCAAAACCAGCGGCAGTTTGTGTAATGGCTGAAGGGGATATGGGACTAAAAGCAAAGGATGCAAAAGCAGATGAAGTTTTAGATAACGATAGTGTAACTAAATTAGCAGAAGACAAAAGAGCTTCCAGAAAATTAATCAACAAATATGATTTCTTTTTGGCAGATACAAAACTAATGCCTGTAGTAGGTAAATCATTAGGACAGCTTTTGGGACCTAGAGGAAAAATGCCAACACCAGTTCCATTTAATGCACCTATTGAATCATTTCTAAGTAGATTCAAGACTTCAATTAGAGTTAGAGTAAAAAATTCACTTTCAATCTCATGTAAAATAGGAGATACCACGATGGATGAACATCAAGTAGCTGCAAATGCAATGGCAGTAATTAATAATTTAAAAACTAAATTTCCAAATGGAGATAAAAATATCAGAAAATATATGGTTAAAACAACTATGGGTAAAGCAGCAAAGCTAGTACACAAGGTGACAAAGTAACATGCACGAGAATAGGACTACATATCCAAAAAAGAAAGCACAGATGTATCAACAATTACAAGAGCTTCCAAAAAAATACAGTGTAATGGCACTTGTTAGAATGGAAAAAGTTAGAGGTTCACAATTATTACCATTAAGAAAAAAACTTCAGGGCGAAGTTGAAGTTGTCAGTATCAAAGATAAAGTTGCAAAACTTGCCTTTGCTAAAGCTGGAGTTACAGGTGTAGACAAATTATCTGAAAAAGTGACAGGTCAATGTGTTTTCATGTTTACAAACATGTCACCATTCAAACTTAACGTTCTACTAGGAAAAAACAAAGTTATGCTATTTGCAAGAGGCGGAGATACTGCAAGCATGGATGTTGTAATTCCGCCAAAAAATACAGGAATTGCACCAGGACCAATGTTAACTGACTTTAAAGAAAATGGAATTGCTACAAAGATTGACCAAGGTACAATCTGGATTATGAAAGAAACAGTGCCTGTAAAGAAAGGAGAACCAATCTCTGAAAAACTCGCTGGACTTTTAACTAAATTAGACATTAAAGCAATTGAAGCGGGTATAGTTTTGAATGCTGCGTTAGAAGAAGGTTTAGTCTATCAACAAGAAGAGATGATTATTGATGTTGATAAATTCAGAAATGATTTGGCCCAAGCACACCAACAAGCAATCTCACTTTCAATTGAGGCCGCATATATCACTGCAGATAACATTGAACAAGTATTGGCAAAAGCAGCACAATCTGCACGTTCTGTTTCAACCGAAGCAGGATATCTAACTGAAGATACCAAAGAACAAGTATTACAAAAGGCACACGGTCAAGCACAAGGCGTAGCCTCAAAAGCGAAAGATTACTCACCAGCATAAATTAACTGCTTTTTACTTTGGGTAAATTCCAATTATACTTCATTGCAACTATTCTAAGTCCAGTAGCAAGTATTAATCCAGAAATTGTTCCAGCATAGACATCATTTGTCAAAAATATTACTAAATAGAATACAGAAGCACCCAAAAAACTAGCAGACGCATACAGCTCCTTTACAAATACTATAGGAGTTTGACTAACGAATACATCACGAAGTATTCCACCACCGATTGCGGTAAGCATGCCTGATAGTACAATAACAAGGAAGTTCATTCCAAACATGTTATAGGCAAAAGTAGCACCAATTACGGTGAAAACACCAAGTCCAATAGCATCAAATTTTAGAAATACATTCCAATGTTTTTTCATTTTAGAGTGTAAGAGGAAGATTATGATTGCAGATACAACAGTAATTATGACATATGAAGGATCAATTAGAGAGTTAGGAAGAGATTTTCCAAGTATAACATCACGTATTGTCCCACCAGCAACACCAGTTATTGTTGCAAGAATTATTATTCCAACAATGTCTGCTTTGTGTTCAATAGCCTTGAATGCGCCAGTTACAGCAAATGCCATTGTACCAAATAGATCTAAAACATAAATGAAAAACTCAATTGACAAAGTAGAATCTGCCAAGATAATTAGAATAAAAAATAGTTACTAATAACGTTAAGAAAGTTTTGGGCTTAATTTAGCCGAATAGAGAGGATAGACCTTCCATTGCTGCCTCTTCCTGTTTTTCACTTGGTGGCTCTGCTTTCTTTTCTTTCTTTTCGTCTCCACCTGCTGCTACGTCTGCTGCTGGTGCTGCGGCTGCAACTGCTACAGGTGCTGCTTTGATAGCCTCTTCAATGTTGACATCAGCCAATGATGCTACAAGTGCTTTGACTTGTGCTTCGTTAACTTCTGCGCCAGTTGCTTTAACTACGCTTGCAACGTTTGCTTCGTTGACTTCTTTCTCTAGTTTGTGCAACATTAAGGCAGCGTAAACATATTCCATGTACAAAAAAGCCGTTAGGCATAATAAAAAGCTATCAAAAATTGTCTTTAGATCAGGATCTTTAGGCTTCGGCAAACAGAATAGAGATTTTTCTTTAATTCCTTATCATAAAGATTCTCCATTTTCTGTTTTAGAATTCTTCTGGCATGTTCTTGTTCAGAACCTTCTGGAAGAGATAATACATTATTGATTAATTCAGATAATGATTCCCTAATCCAACCATCAAAAATGGTGAAGACTTTTTTTGAGATAAATTCAACCTTGTCAGAGCCAATATCCAAAACTTCTGTAAAATTTTCATATTCAATTCTATAGATTAATGCAAAAATGCAATTTTCAGATGTAGGATTAGTAAGAATCTCTTTTGAGCGTGGACCTGCTTTTCCTTGAGAAACTTTATTTTTTAATCCAACAGGATTAACAAAGAAACCATTTACACCAATTTTATTTCCGTCAACACCAGTAACGGTTCCAAATATGATATTGTTGTAATCACCATCGTCTTTTCTTGAAGTGAATACAAAATCTCCCTCTTTTACTTCACCCTTTTTTCTTCCGAACATGAAATGTTTCTACATTTTTCTATATTTAACGGTTGAATCGACAGTCCTTAATATCGGCACTAGGTCAAAAATTTAGTGAATAAAAAAGAGATTCTTGAGAAATTTTCAGCAGACCCTCAGAGATATTATAATGTAAATCTTTTTGAAGATCAAGGATTTGAACGTAAATCATGTAATGAGTGTGGTAGATTCTTTTGGACATTAGATTCAGAGAGAGTAAATTGTCCGGATCATTCTGATGATACATATTCTTTCATTGGAGATCCACCTACATCAAAAAGATTTGATTATACACAATCATGGAAAGAAGTTGAATCATTTTTTGTAAAAAATAATCACACATCGATTAATAGATATCCAGTCGTATGCAGATGGAGAGATGATCTTTATTTTACAATTGCATCAATAGTTGATTTTCAAAGAGTTATGGGAAGTAAAGTTGTATTTGAATTTCCTGCAAATCCACTTGTCGTTCCACAAACATGTTTGAGATTCAAAGATTTAGAAAATGTTGGAGTAACTGGTAGACACTTTTCATCATTTTGCATGATAGGACAACATAGTATTCCAAATGAAAATGGTTACTGGAAAGATGAATGTGTTGAACTTGATTTTAAATTATTGACACAGCAATTTGGAATTGCAAAAAAAGAAATTACATTTGTAGAAGATGTGTGGGAAGGAGGAGGTTCTTTTGGTTCATCGTTAGAATATTTTGTAAGAGGTTTAGAACTTGGTAATGCAGTGTTTACAGAATTTCAAGGTGATCTTTCAAATTACAAAACACTTGATCAAAGAATAATCGACATGGGTGCAGGTCTTGAAAGATTTGCATGGATTACAATGGGAACACCTACAGCGTATGATTGTTGTTTTGGACCAATTACACAAAAATTAATTCAAAAAACAGGAATAGACACGGATTCCTCAGTTCTTGTACCATATTTCACTGAAATAGCAAAGAATTTGGAGTTGTATGATGATTTATCCCAAGTAAGGAAAAACGCTATCAAAACAACAGGATTATCTGATGAACAAATTAATCGTATTATTACTCCATTAGAGGGAATTTATCTAATAATTGATCATATCAGAACACTAATTTTTGCAATTTCAGATGGTGCACTTCCTAGTAATGTAGGAGGAGGATACAATCTACGAATAATGTTGAGAAGAATTGTTTCAACCATGAACAGATTGAAATTAAAATTTGATTTGGATGAAATAATAGACATACAAATTGATTATTTGAAAAATACATATCCAGAATTAGAAAAAACCAGAGAAGATGTTAAAGAGATAATATCAATTGAAACGGGAAGGTATGATAGTTCAAAACAAAGAATGCAGAAAATTGTTAGTAAATTAGACAAAGAACCAAAGGTTGAGGATTTGATAACACTTTACGAATCAGATGGAGTTACACCAGAATATCTAAAAGAAATGAAAGTGATATCAGAGATTCCATCAACATTTTATGCAAAACTTTCTGATTTGCACCAATCTAAAAAACAAAAAGAACAAGTAAACTTACCATTAGAAGGAGTTTCAGATACAGAACTTCTATTTTATGGAGACGATCCAAGAGAATTTGATGCAAAAGTTTTGAAGTCATTTGAAAATTTTGTTATTTTAGATAAAACTGCATTTTATGCAAGAGGAGGTGGTCAAGAACCAGATCATGGAGACATTGGAGGTCAAGAAATCATAGATATTACAAAACATGGAAACATTGTAGTTCATGAGATAAAAGGAGATGTTCCAAAAGAAGGAGATACAGTTTCTTGTAGAGTAGATGCAAAGAGAAGAGAGGGGATTACAAAAAATCATACAAGTACACACATCATTAATACTTCAGCAAGAAGTGTTCTAGGTTCATGGGTATGGCAACATTCAGCATTCAAAGAAGAAGACCATGCGAGACTTGACATTACACATCATTCTGCATTAACAAATGACGATGTTAAAAAAATTGAAGATACAGCTAACTCAATTATTGGAAAATCCATACCAGTGAAAATAGAAAATTTTGATCGTGGTACTGCAGAACAAAAATATGGATTTAGAATTTATCAGGGCGGAGTTGTTCCTGTAAAATCAGTAAGAATTGTGTCAATAGGTGATTTAGACATAGAAGCCTGTGGCGGAACACATGTAGTTAATACATCAGATATCGAACAAATCAAAATTACAAAAACAAAAAGGATTCAAGATGGAGTTGTAAGAATTGAGTTTGTCTCAGGAGATAGTGCAAAAGAATTTGTGAAAAAGAAACAACAAGATTCAGAAAGTAAAGAAAAAGAAGAAAAAGAAAAAGAAAAAGAAAAAGAAAAAAGAATAGAACAAAGACAGATTGCTAAAGAAAGAATACCAGTTATAGCAAAATCACTATTAGAATGTAAACAAGGAACAATTACCGTAGATGACATTACAATGGAATTAGCAGATTCCGGGAAAGCGAACTTTTGTTATTCAACAAGCGATAACTATGATGATGTTTTTCATATTGGATTGGGTGAAGCTCTCTGTAAGGCAGATCCTAAATTGGTATATTGTGGATTATTTGAGCAGGGGGAAAAGATCCGAGTAATAGTTTACGCAGGAGAAGATATCTCAAAAGAGAAGAGTGCAGGAGAGATTGTCAAGAGTATTTCTCAAATTTTAGGAGGTGCAGGAGGAGGAAGTCCAAAATTTGCTCAAGGAGGAGGAATCGAGAAATCAAGGAAAGAAGATGCAATTAAAAATGCGAAGTCCATGATTATCGAATAGGTAAACAAGATGGAAATAAACTGGAATCAACTAGATAAAAAATGGAGAAGTAAGTGGCATGAATCCAAAGACTTTGAAACCAATCCTAATGAAAAACCAAAAAAATTCATTACAGTTGCATACCCATATCCAAACTCACCTCAACACATAGGACATGGGAGAACATACACACTAGCCGATGTTCATGCAAGATTTTATAGAATGAAAGGATACAATGTATTATTCCCAATGGGATTTCATTATACTGGAACTCCAGTTCTTGGAATGGCAAAAAGAATTCAAGCAGGTGAAAAAGAGATACTTGATGGATTACGAAATGTATACCATGTTCCAGAAGATGCAATCAAAACATTTGTCGAACCAATTAAAATTGCAGACTATTTTCATGAAGAAATAAAATCTGGAATGATAGAAATGGGATATTCCATTGATTGGAGACGTGAATTTACAACCATAGTTCCAGGTTATCAAAAATTTATCGAGTGGCAGATTACTACTTTACGAGATAATGATAGAATTATTCAGGGTTCTCATCCAGTCGGATGGTGTCCAGTTGACCAAAACCCAGTATCACAGCATGATACAATGGGTGATGTTGAGCCAAAGATTAATGATGAAAATTATCTTGTCAAATTTAGACTAGATGAATATGTATTTCCAATTACAACATTAAGACCTGAGACAATTTTTGGTATTACAAATCTCTGGGTCAATCCAAATACAATATACAAAAAAATTAAAGCCGATGATGAAAAATGGATTGTTTCACAGGAATGTGCAGAAAAATTGGAATTTTTTGGAAAAGAGATTGTAATTGAAGGAGACATCAAAGGAATAGATCTAATAGATAAATTTGCAAAAGCACCACATACAGAAAAAGAAATTCCAATTTTTGAAGCAGAGTTTGTTGAGTCAGGAATGGGAACAGGTTTGGTAATGTCAGTACCAGCACATGCACCTAAAGATTATCAAGCTTTAATGGATTTAAAATTAAAAAATCATGAGTTGGCATCAAAAATTGAACCAATACCAATCATATCAACAGAAGGATATGGTAAAATTCCAGCAAAAGATGTGTGTGAAAAATTAGGAGTTACTGATCAAATAGATACAAAATTAGAAGAAGCAACTGAAGAGTTGTATCTTAAGGAATTTGTTAATGGAAAATTAAATGAAAAATGTGGAGATTTTGTTAATGAGAAAGTGGAATTTGGACGAAATAAGGTTAAGAATTGGTTAAAAGATAGAAACCAATTAGAGTCATTTCCTACTCTTCAAAATTCTCCAATTAGATGTAGATGTGGAGCCGAATGTGTTGTTAAAATCTTGAACAACCAATGGTTCCTCAATTATGGGGATGAAGAGTGGAAAAAAATTGCAAGAATCTGTCTAGACAGTATGAATATTCTTCCAAATAAAATTAAAACAGAATTTCATGATGTGATTAATTGGTTACACGAGCGAGCATGTGCAAGACAACAGGGACTTGGAACCAAACTCCCATGGGATAATGACTGGATTGTGGAATCATTATCAGACAGTGTCATTTACATGGCATATTACACACTGTCACGATTTGTAAATGATGGAACAGTAAAAGCTGATAATCTCACCAAAGAGTTCTTTGACTATGTTTTCTTAGATAAGGGAGAGTTAGGAGTAGTTGTAAGTTCTTCCAATCTCAGTGAAGATATTATCAATATAATGAAAAAAGAATTTCAGTATTTCTATCCAGTAGATGCAAGACATTCAGGTCGTGATTTAGTACAAAATCACCTATCATTTTTTGTTTTGAATCATGCTGCAATCTTTGAGGAAAAATTATGGCCCAAAGAAATTGTTGTTAATGGTTCTGTCATGATGGATGGAGCTAAAATGTCTAAAAGTATGGGAAATATTATTCCACTTCGTACAGCAATACAAGATCATGGTGCAGACCCAATTAGATTAGCAATAATTTCATCAGCAGAGTTACTACAAGATGCCGATTTTAATATGGAATCAGTTTCAGGTATCAAAAGTAAGTTAGAGTCGCTATTAGACGAGTGTTCCACACTAAAAAAAGGTGAAATTGGTGAGTTACAAACAGAAGACAAGTGGATTTTATCTAGAACTCAAAGTAAAATTGAAGAAGTTACAGAAGCTGTAGAAAAAATGAGGTTGCGAGAAGCACTACATGATATTTTATTTACATTTGAGAGTGATTTGAGTTGGTATCAAAAAAGAGTTCAAGCTAAAGAGAGAGATGATGTTTCTGGAATTCTTCATCAGATAAATTCAGCTAGAGTTGCAATGCTTTCTCCATTTGCACCACATGTGGCAGAAGAGATGTGGGAAAAGTTAGGAAATGTAGAACTAGTATCAAAATCATCCTGGCCTGAATATTCTTCAGATAAAGTTGATGTGAGTGTAATTCAAGCTGAAGAATTGTTAAAGTCAACTATAGAAGATATTTCAAATATTCTCAAAGTTACAAAAATTTCTCCAAAGAAAATTGTAATTTATGTTAATTCAGATAGTGTTAAATCAAAAATCTATCGTAAAATTTTGAGTGTGATGGTAGGCGGTCAAAATAACATGGGAGTTGTGATGAAAGAATTGATTGCAGATCCTGAAACCATTGATGCTAAAAAAATGCCAGACTATGTTCAAAAAGTAATCAAAGACTTGCATTCAGAATCAGAATCTATCAAAAAGATGAAACTTGAATCAGAGTCATTTAATGAAAAAGAATTTCTGTTGTCAGAATTATCTAGTATTGGACAAAAAGAGTTTGAAGTAGAAATTCAAGTGTACTCCGAATCAGATAATGATGTTTATGATCCTAAAGGAAAAGCAAGACATGCAAGACCATACAAACCAGCAATTTTGATTGAATAAAACTGGAATTGTATTTATTAGGTTAAGCACTAATCAGATTAAATGAAAATTGCGGTTATGGGAATGGGTGTTGCAGGAAGTTATCTCATGGCTAGATTAAAAAATTCTGAACATGAAGTTACAGGATATGAGAGAATGCCTCTAGAAAGACATGATTCTATTTGCGCATGGGGTACAATAAAAGAAGAATTAACTAATTTTTGTAAAAAAACCGGCAGAAATTTTGATGATTTCTTAATTCATGATGGAAAAGAAATGCATGTAAAAATGAATGATGATGTGAAATTTGATATTGGTTTGAAGGGACTTTGTACTTACAATAAACTTGGATTGATAAAAGATTTCATAAAAGATTGTAATGTAATTTATGGTAAGGCTCCTAGACTAGAGGAAATTGAAAACGAGTATGACATGATAGTTGATTGTACAGGCTTTAACAGGAGTTACCTACCAAAGATGGAACAGGATTTCTATTTACCAACGTATGAGTATAAAGTCGAATATGAAAATGGAGTTCCATATGACGATTTTTACATTGAACCATTCCCAGGTATGTCAGGATATTTCTGGTATTTCCCATTAGGTGACAAATATGCGCATATTGGTGCAGGGGATTATAATAAAAAACACATCAAAGCAACAGATGAATTTCTTGAAAAACATGGTGGAAAAGTTGTTGCGACTAAAGGACGCCCAATTAGATTAGCAACACCAGACAGGTGTAAACCATATTATTCTGGAAAAGTTGTAGGTGTTGGAGAATCAATTGGAACAGTTTATGCATTATTAGGTGAAGGGATTATCCCATCTATGCAATGCGTGGAAATTTTCTTAAAAAATATGAATGATTTCAAAGCATATGAAAAAGCAATTGAAAAACACTATAGCGTTTATGCCAAAGTGTTTAATTTTGTAAGAGCAAAAATTCATAACGACTTTAGTTTCTTGAAAGCATTACCAGACTTTATAGCAATATTCAGATACATGAAAAAGAATGAAGATAGATTTGGCATGCATATTAAAATTGCAGATTTGTTGAAAGTAGCAAAAGCCTAAGACATACTAAGAGAACCAAATCCTTCTTTCAAAGTTCGGCTCGATTTCATATTGTAATCATAAATTGTCGTAGAATAATCATCTAAGACTTCTTTCATGGAATCAAGTGAGTCAGAAAGATAGAATCCAGGACAATCTCCAGTAAATTGGAATGTTGCATGAACACGTGCACGTCCTTTTTCATTTTGTGCCCATGTTGAAAATGGATACATGTAACATACACCTGGGCGTGCAGGATGAATTCCACAACCACCTTCTCCATCTAAAAATCTACAAGAGATGTGTGTTCCATCATCAGCTTCAGTTTCATCTGTTTTTCTTTTTAAACTGATATTTGTCATTACAGAGAATCCACCAGAAGGAGTAGGCTCATCATGAGTTGCAACAAGAGTTTCATTTTTTACAAACTCGGATATTTTTTGGTATTTCAAACCTTGACCAATTTGGATTAGGTCATCAGACGTTAGAGGTAAACGTCCCTGTCTATCACAGCAGTTATGACAATCGGGCCAATAACATTTCCATAAAATGTATTTTTTTTCTTTTGGTAAATATGGAATATGAAAAATAACATCTTTTACAGTCAATGAGAAATCTGTAACATCAGTATATTTGCCCAGAACAAAATCATGTAAAATTGGATCAACATCCCAATCTTTTTCAAGCAAGTCTAAAGACTCTTGAATTTCTTTTTGAGACATTATTTCTTATATTCATAAAGTTTGATATTATAATGTTGAGTGAAAAAGGTAAATACGCGTCAGCGACTGAGAACAGAAGATTTGTTTGGAAAGAAATTGTGTGGCCACTCATTATACAAGTTAACAATGCGGAATTTACTTTAGTACAATATCAAAAAAAACGTGATGAAATATGTGTAAAATATGGAATGACAGTAAATTCATTATCAAGAGGATTAGCATCATTGATTCAAAGAGGATTACTTTACAAAGAAAATCAATCATACT
Source organism: Candidatus Nitrosopelagicus sp. (assembly GCA_028343435.1). Taxonomy (GTDB): domain Archaea; phylum Thermoproteota; class Nitrososphaeria; order Nitrososphaerales; family Nitrosopumilaceae; genus Nitrosopelagicus. The sequence continues at coordinate 8,629 of JAOLYM010000007.1, read as the reverse complement.
TTATTCATTATAGATTAATTCCATACATGAGATTAAAAGCAGAAGTTGATTATGGAACTGCTTTACATGAGATTAAGATTAGATAGTTTCTACAATAATGAATATATTCAAACATTTTCTAATTTTCCATGTAGCCCGGTAGTGTAGCGGCAAGCATAGGGGCCCCTGGAGCCTTTGACCTCGGTTCGAGTCCGGGCCGGGCTACTGTAACTTAATTTTATAAAAAATGGCTTATTTTAGAATTTAAAGACTAAGAAAATCTAGTTTTATTATCTAGATGCTTGTGCGACTCTTTCTAGCTCATTCTTCTTTTTTACAGAAGGAGCAGCAGGATCATTATTTGCAGCCAATATCAAATGTTCTGCAATATATTCTTCAATTGGTTTTGGGTTTGAGAATGTTGCTTCCTTAATTGCATCTGCAATGAATCTTAATGCTAAGTCAACACGACGGATTGGAGCAACATCAACTGAAACATGATAAACAGTTCCACCGTAAACAATTCTGGTTGTATCTTCATTTGGTGCAGAATTTTCAACTGCACGAACTAATACTTCTACAGGATTTTGACCAGTTTTTAGATTAATAATATCAAATGCAACTTCAATAATTTTTAAGGAATGTTGTTTTTTACCACCTTGTCTTCCAGTGTTTTTTGCATATTTTTTACCAAAATGCATTAGTTTGTTTGCTAATCGCTCTACAATGTGCACATCACCTTTGTTGAATCTCTTTAGTGCTGAACGACCATAATCAATTGGATAAATTAACGGTTTAAGCGAAATTGATGAAAGAGTTTTGTCTCCAGATAGATGTGTTTGTAAACCTAGATCTTTAATCTCAATTTCAGAAGTATCCCACTTTCTAAATAAAAGTAATTTTTTTTCAGCCATATCTCTATCTTCGTGGTTTTTCCTTCTTTCCTTCTACTAATTGACGTAATGAGGTATTGTTAACTTTGAAAACTTTGAATCTTACACCCGGAATATCTCCCATTGCACCACCTTGTGTTGCACCCATACCTTCAACGTGTACTTCATCGTGTTCATCAATGTAGTTCATTGCACCGTCACGTGGAAGAAATGCGGTAATTGATTTTCCATTTTTAATTAATTGTACTCTAACACATTTCCTTACTGCAGAGTTTGGCTGTTTTGCTTCAACACCAACTTTTTCTAAAACAATTCCTTTTGCTTGAGGAGCACCTGCAAATGGGTTTGATTTTCTATCTAAGCCTAATTCTCTTCTTTTGTAAGTTGAGATAGCCCAACGTTGTTGTTTCTTCTTATTACGAAGATCTCGCCCTGCAAATAGTCCTAAAGGTGATTTTGCCATTATTACCACTCGAAAGCTTGTTCCTTACTATTAATCATTACATATGTAATATTGAAATATCTTCTAGAAAGAATTCTTGCCTTTTCAGCATTACGACCTTCTCGTCCTACCACGACTCCTTTTTTTGCACCATCAACTTCTACGTTAGCCTGGAAGGAACCATCTAGTCTTTCAGATATTTTGATGTCAGTGATGTATTTTTCGTTTAAAATATTTTTTAAAAGTTTTATTGGATCTTCATTATACTCTACAAGTTCAACGGCTCTATCTATTTTATTTTGAAGTGATTTGATGTGTGCTCCACCTTTGCCAATTGCTAGACCCATTTTACCTTCATTTACAACAAAAATTATTCTATCACGTTTTTCATCTTCAATACAATCGCGTGCGGTTGCTTTAGTAATATTTTGGAATAATGACATCAATTTCATTTGATCAGTTGTTAATTTGATTTCTTGTGAGATAGGTTTGATTTCTTGTGTCATAGTCATTCTAATTATTCAAAAAAATTTTCAGTCTCATTTAAACCTTGATTGGTTTTTGATTTTGGATACGTTTTTAACAACATCATTGTGATTCTGTTTCTTTTTGTAGTGTTTTGATATCAGCATCAGCGATGTTGGTTAGAGAAATGGCTGAAACTCTAAATTGTAGTCCACAGAGTTTTCCAAGGTTAACAGAGGTGTCATCGTACGAAATTGTCGAAACATTTGATTTTTTTGCGTCATCTTCTATTTTTTCACTGATATGACGTGGTACAGATTTTGAAAGAAGTACAAGTTTGGATTTTGAAATACTACCAGAGACTTGTTTTGTACCAATAATGTATGCATCTTCCTTGATTGCATCTTTGAGTGTCTTTTCAAGTTGTTTTTTTATCATGTTGCTTGTACGAACAACTCAATTTTAGCGACTTATAGATTTATTGTTGTTAATACCCACGGCTATTACGATCTGGCTTGTCCACATTTGGATTTCTAAAGCCATGTTTTTCCATCATATGATTCAAAAATCGTATATCATTATCAAATTTTTCACCACATACAGTACAATTTGCCATATTCTATCAAAATATGCCAGTAACTTAAGTTAATTGAATTAAAAAGATGCCAGCACTGCTACTTCCCAACGGCTCTCGCATGTCAGTAACACAGCAGCGACATTTGGTTTGACTTCCAAGTTCGGAATGGGATTGGGTCGCACCCAAACGCTATGGCCGGCTTAACATTTAACAAATTATCTTTCATAATAACCTAACTAAAAAATCATGAATAGATTTTTTGAAGATAGATTATTCATAGAAGTATAAATTAAACCGACAGCGAATAACGTTATGACACATCGTGTTGCCGTATTAGACAATGAATTATGCCAGCCCAAAAAATGTGGATTGGAATGTATCAAATATTGTCCGGTGAATAAATCAGGTGCCGACTGTATTGTTCTAAACGAAGAGACCCACAAGGCAAGAATAGATGAAGATATTTGTAATGGTTGTGGAATTTGTGTTAAAGTTTGTCCATTTGATGCAATTACGATTGTAAATTTAGCCAGTGAGCTAAAAACAGATAAAATTCACCAGTATGGAATGAATTCTTTTAGACTATACAAACTTCCAACTCCAAAGAAAGGTGAAGTTGTAGGATTACTGGGAAGAAATGGAATGGGAAAAAGTACTGTTGTCAATATTCTTTCAGGAGTGTTAAAACCAAATCTTGGAAATTATGAAGAGCCACCAGAATGGGATGACATTTTAAAATATTACAAGGGTACTGAATTAAAAGCTCATTTTGAAAAAATAAAAAATGGAGAAATTAAAGCATCGATTAAACCACAACAAGTCCATACCATTGCAGATGCATTTGATGGAACAGGAAAAGAACTCTTAGATAAATTTGATCAAAGAGGGGTTTCTCGAGAACTGGTTAGGCAATTAGGATTAGAAAATTCTTTAGAACAAAGTCTCAAAGAACTCAGTGGAGGAGAGCTACAAAGACTATCTGTTGCAACTGCAGCATCAAGAGATTCAGACTTTTACTTTTTTGATGAACCATCATCTTACAATGATGTATTTCAAAGAACAGGTGTCGCAAGAGTAATTCACAAACTTGCTGAAGAAGGAAAAAGCGTAATGGTGGTAGAACATGATCTAACATTACTAGACTATCTTAGTGACTACATTGAGGTATTGTATGGTGTACCTGCAGCATATGGGATTGTTTCAACTATACTATCAACCAAAGTTGGGATTAATGTATTTCTTGATGGTTATTTACCTGCAGAAAATGTTAGATTTAGAGATAAAAAATTCACTTTTGATGCATCTACATCTGGAGATGAAATACTAGAAAGTGATACAATAATTTCATATCCAAAATTAGAAAAAAAATATGATTCATTTTCAGTTACAATTGAACCGGGAACTGTAAGGAAAGGAGAGTTACTTGGAATAATGGGTGCTAACGCATTAGGAAAAACAACAATGATGAAGATGGTTGCAGGAGTTGAAAAACCAAGTGAAGGTTCAGTCGATAAAAAAATCAATATCTCATACAAACCACAATATCTTTCAAATGATATTGATATTGAAGTAATTGCAGTTTTAGAAAAATCAAATGGTTCCACAATTGAAGGAAGTGCAGAAGAAGAACAGATTTTGGATCCACTAAAATTAAAAAAATTGTATAACAAATCAGTAAAGAATTTGTCAGGAGGAGAACTTCAAAAGGTTGCAATTGCATCCTGCTTATTACAAAAAGCAGATTTGTATGCACTAGATGAACCATCAGCATTTTTAGATGTAGAAGATAGAATCGCAGTTGCCAAATTTTTACAGAAATTTGTTCGTTCATTTGGAAAATCTGCAATAATCATAGATCACGATTTACAATTGATGGACTTGGTCTCAGATTCTATGGTAATTTTTGAAGGAACATCAAGTGTAGCAGGAGTTGCTACATCTCCAATGCCAAAAAAAGATGCTATGAATAGATTCCTAGAATCACTTGACATTTCATTTAGAAGAGATGAGAAAACAAGTAGGCACCGTGTAAATAAAGAAGCAAGTAGGTTGGATAAAGAACAAAAATCAACAGGCAATTATTATTTTAGAAAATGACCAAGATGCTAAAGAGAGTATTACAAGATGTTCTCTCCCAAGAAGAAAATGAACAATTGATTTCTGCATTTGATCAAATTGGAGATATCATAATAGTGAGAATTCCAGATTCATTAGTTTCAAAAAAACAGATCATTGGAAAAACATTACTAGAACAAGTTAGTACAACAAATTCTGTTTTTTATCAGTCATCACCGGTAGAAGGTGATTTTAGAACTAGAAAATTAGAAGTAATTGCAGGAGAAGATAAAACTCAAACAGAATACAAAGAGAATGGATGTAGATTCATAGTAGATGTTGAAAAAGCATTCTTCTCACCACGACTATCAACAGAAAGAGAAAGAATTGCAGGACTAGTAAAAGATGGAGAAGTGATAATCAACATGTTTGGTGGCGTAGGAATGTTTTCGTTACTTGCAGCAAAAAATACCTCATGTACAGTATACAACATTGATCTAAATCCAATTGCAGCACAGCTGTGTAAAGAAAATGTTCAGATTAACAAGCTTAAAGGAAAAGTGATTTCATTAAATGGAGATGCAGCAGAAGTGATTAATGAACAATTAATTGGAAAAGCAGATAGAGTTTTGATGTTATTGCCTGAACGTTCTGATGAATTTTTAGATTCTGCATTAAATGGACTAAAAGATAAAGGAATAATTCATTATTACTCCCACATGCATGCGGATAGAAAACAAGATGCAGGAAAATTATCAGAAGAACATTTCATGAGCGTAAACAAAACAAATGCAGAGATAATAACTTCACGAAATGTTAGACCGGTAGGACCAAGATTTTATCAAACTGTAGTAGATGTGAAAATTTCTAAAAATTAATCATCTTCAATTAACGAAGAAGGTTTTGCAGATGTTGTAGCCATTTGATAACCAATCCAGGAAACTATTCCTAAAACACCACCTACAACCATCAATATTGTCAATTGTAAAACAATTGGACTCCATTCAGAGAGCATCAAAAGATATGCATATACAAAAAATGCAGCTATGCAAGATACAAAGATGAAAACACCCATTGATTTTCGTCGTGACATGTCGATTCGATCAGAAACTGTAATTTAATTGAACTCTATAGCCATCATATAGGCATCTTCACCATCACGATAATACGTTTTGAGTCTTTGTTTGATATCCATACCCAAATCCTGGTATAATTTTACAGCCTCTGTATTGCTACAACGAACTTCAAGATACATTTCATCACATTGTTTTTCTTTGACTCCCTTAAACGCTTCATTGACAAGAACTTTCCCATATCCATTTCCACGTTGTTCTTCTAATACTGCAACAGATACAACGTGACCTTTTTTCACAAATCCGAGTTTTTTAAAGTTAGAAAATCCAAATTCAGTCTTACACATGATATATCCAATATGTTGACCGCTTTTTTCAGCAATCAGAAATGCTTCAGGTGCTTCTGTTAAGAGGCTTTCATAGAAATAATCAGAATAGTGTTCAGGTAATGTTTTCATATTAATTTCCATTACACCGATAAGATCACTAGGCTCACAACGTCTGAATATGGCTCCATTATGCTCACGTAGGATTACCTGCATAGTAATACACAAAATTTATCATATTTAATTCGATACTGGAAAAACAATTATGTTCAGATAACACACGATCTTTATGATAGAGCCTACGCAGGAATTTATTAAAAAAGTTGTAGAAAATCATTTCGATATTTCTGATATAGAAATTGGTCTAGTGAAAATGCAATTTTATTTTGAGGACCAAGATTTCAAAGAAAAATTTGTTCGCTTGACACAAGAGTTAGAGACTAACAATTTACTATGTACGCTTGAAAAAGAGGGATACAGACACATGGTAGTTGTATCAAAATTACCTAAAACAAAAAAGAGAAAGTGGTTATCAAAATCTTGGACACCAAGAATCATGTTTGCTGCAACGGTTGCAATGGTGTTAATTGATGGATTTTACAGAACTGCAATGCTTAACACATTTCCACTTATCAAACCAATTGGCGACCCACTTGGAGTTGCAGTAGTATATGCTTGGGCGTTGTTAGGTATCTTAGGAGTTCATGAAGCAGGACATTTGATTGCTGCAAAGTGGCATAAAATAAAGACAACATGGCCATACTTTATTCCAGGAATACCAATTGTAGGAATACCAACATTTGGTGCGTTCATTCAATCAAGAAGTCTTACAGTAAATAGAGATATTTTATTTGATATTGCAGTAGCTGGTCCAATTGCAGGATTAGTGGTTGCAGTAGTCGTTGTAATTTTTGGTGCATGGACATCACCGGTAATTGATAGTCAGATAGCAGAAGACCTGATGATGGGTTCAACATTATTCCCTATGAATGAAAATTTGATCATGAAAGGTGCACTTGCACTGTTTGACAAGGATGGAGATGATGTTGAAGTCATAATGTCCCCAATAATGTTTGCAGCATGGCTTGGATTTCTAATTACATTTTTGAATTTACTACCAGCGTGGCAGTTAGATGGAGGTCACATGTCAAGAGTAATTTTGGGACGAAAATGGCACAAGTATGCAACATATGCAAGTTTAGGAGTTTTAGCATTACTGAATTATTGGATGATGGCAATTTTCATCTTAATTCTAAGTTCAAGAAGTAAAGATGCACAACCGTTAGATGACATATCACCACTATCAAAGAATAGAAAAATTGTTTACATTGGAGTTATTGTTTTAGCGGTTTTGTGTGCACCACTGCCGCAATCAATTTTCCCGTAGTAAAGTACGTGCACCATCTTCAATTACCTGCACTTTTTGTCTTGGACCTTGATTTTTCAAAATGTAATCCATCGATTTTTTAATTCCATCCACAGGAATCATTCCAAGTTTTTTGATGTACAGTTCAGGCAGGATTGATGTTATAGCAATCTGAGCATTTTTCTGAATTTCCGATAAGAATAGAAGATTTTCCATTCCATCCTCATATTTTGATGCGTTTTTGATTTTCTCAGGTGTAATACGTCCATCAATTAGTTTTTGAAATGTTTCTGAACCCAATCCAGCCATACATTCAGCTACCAATATGATTAATCCTTGATTTTTTATCGAGGTGTAAAAGTTCCATACAGAATTTAATGAAGAAGATAATGTTTGATTGCTTGCATCCCTTCCTGTACTAATTATCATTGTACGGAACTTTTCTTCAAAGGTCGCAGTGGATTTTAGAAGAGTTTTTGATATGGATGATGTTTTTGATGGATGACCAACCTGTAAACCTGAAATTCCCTTTTTATTTCCGGTAATCTCTATACATGAAACCTCAAATCCATCTGTAAACTTTTTTGCATCACCAAATGATGGAGAATCTGTACCAGGTGTTGGTAAATTTCCTGAACGATGTGAAAATGCTTCTAGCATTTTGTCTGCACCAAACTTACGTAGTAATCTGGTTGCAACAGTTTCATATCCAAACAGACCATCAAACTGTATTTCACCAAGAAATACTAGATTTGAATTTGATAATTCCTGTTCTTCAAACTCGTTGATACTAATAGTATCAGGATTATTTGCTTTGATTAGAGGAAGATTTCTTTTGTCAACTAACAATTTTGGTTTTGAAAATGATTTGATTTCACATTTTTCATAAAGTTTTCCAAGAATTTTTTGTATTGTTATACTATAATTTTGAATTACAATTTCAGTTGGTTTTGACAGGTCTAATGCTTCTAAATTTTCATTAATCTCTGAATCATCTATTACCGGTTGTTCAAACTTGATTTGTTCATCTAGGTTTTCAGCCATAATATCTAGAACGACTTCATTTTTTCCATAGTTCAACCAAATTTCAGGCATGATTAATGAATGAAATGAACTAAAATAAATACAGCTTTGCGAAAATTCAGATCTCTTGCGTGTACTTCTTTTAGCTATTCTTGTGTTATCGATAATTGTTCCAATTGGTGTAAATGATGTATTTGCCAATGATGGAAGCATTATTCTTGAAAAGGCTAGTTTAGAGCATGATGCCCGCCAAGGACAGTACAACTCTCTAGTGCAGGTAGATTCTGATACGTATGCTTTGGCGTATGAAGGTAGAGATAAAGACGGTTTCATCTCGACGTTTACAATTTCATCTGATGGTACTAGTATTGTTGAAGTGGATACTTTGGAGCATGATGATGATCACGGACAGTACAACTCTCTAGTGCAC
>JAOLYM010000006.1 GCA_028343435.1 Candidatus Nitrosopelagicus sp. | reverse complement strand
AATAATCTAGATAAAACTAACCAAGTTGAAATTGAAACAAACAAAAATAATCTTTCTATTAGAACACAGCTAAGTAAACGACCATCAAAGGATATTGAAATTACTTATCCTCTTCCAAAAGGTGAAAGCATTGTACCAACAATTACTGGTGCATATCTTTTAGGATTTGATATGATTAAAATTGTAAGTAAATCTCCAATTTCAATTACTGATAGAGAAAGTGTTCGTGGTTCAACAAGACGATTAGTTGGAATGGAAATTATAGATGAAGATGCATCAAATATCTCGGTCCAATTTTTACTTGATGAGACATCAATTAATCCACAAAATATTCTAAAACGAATGAGCTCTATTGCACTTGGAATGTTTAGTGATGTTGTATCATCATTAGAAAGTGGTGACAAAACAAATTTAGAGACTATAGTAAATCGTGATGCAGAAATTAATAGACAATATTTTCTTCTTGTTAGATTAATTCGAAGTACTATAATGGATGCAAGATTAGCTAATATTTTTAATTTAGAAAATATTGATATTCTTGATTATAGAATTGCAGCAAATACTCTTGAAATTGCAGGTGATACTGTTGTTGAATTATCGCAATCATTAATAAAATCAAATCTTTCTAAAGTTGAATTAAAGAAACTTCATGATTTTGCAAAAGATATGGAAGAAATACAGATTAAATCAATTGATGCTTTTATTTCTAACAATAGAACACTTGCAATTGATGCAATTAGACTGCAAAGAAATAATGCTACTAAAATTTCAAAAATCAGAACTTCACTAGAAAGTAAAAAACAAATTTCTCTTGCATTTTTTGATTTTATCTATATGTTTGAAAAAGTATTACAATCTTGGTCAGATATAGCTGATTTAGTTAAACCAAGTTACAAATAGTTAAAGTAATTTTTTCTTTGCAGCATAAATCATTACCGCACAAATTGTTTTTGAATCAATAATTTTTCCAGCTTTAATCATTCCAATTAATTTTTTAATATCCATTTTAACAACGGTAATGAACTCATCATTATCTAATTTCAATTCAAATTCTTTCTTTGTTCCAGATGCTACAAAAACATGAATTTCTTCTTTGTTATAGCCTACAGAAGGGAAATATGACACTAATTTAGTCATCTTTTTGGCCTTGTACCCGGTTTCTTCAATAATTTCTCTATATGCACAATCAATTGGTTTTTCTCCTTTTTCCAAAGTACCAGCTGGAATTTCTAGAATGTATCCGTGAGGAAATCTATGTTGTTTAACTAAAAGCACTTTTCCTTTTTCATCAAATGCAAGCATAGCTGCCGCACCTGGATGTTCTATTAGTTCTCTTCTAACTTTTCTATGTTCAACCTGCATATTGTATGCATTTACTTCAAATAATCTTCCTTTGTATAATTTTTCTTTTTTCATTTTTAATTTGTCTGTGAAATATGTAATGTTTGTGACTTTGTTAATGTTTCCAATCTTTTCTCTAACCATTTTTCTGGCATATCAATTTTTTTTGGAATAAATAATTCAGTTGTTATGGTACCCTCTACTTTTGCTACTTTCTCTGTCATTTCATCCATTTTGAAAATACTTTCACTATACAAAAATAAAACAATCTGATTTTTTGCTAAAAATGGTGTCATTAGATAATCTTCTGAAAACTCTTTTTCAAATTTCTTTAACATTTGTGGAATATCTTCTTGTGTGACTGCTACAACTGCATAACACAAGAAACCTTCAATTTTACTAGGATCATATACAAGTGTAAACTGAATTGATTCATTATTTTGTAGTTTTTCCAATCCTCTGTTGATTGTTTTTGTTGATAATTTTGTATCCTTTGATAGTTGTTCAATCTTTTTTCTAGGATCTTCTATCAATTGATTTAAAATTTCTAAATCGGTCCTAGTTAGATTATGTGTAATCTTTGTATTGTCAGCTTCAAAAACTGACATTACACGTACATTTTGCATTAATTTTTCTAATAATTCAATTTTTTGTTTCATATCTTCTTTAACTATGACTCCGATGACAGTATTTCCTCCTACACATGGAACAATTGCAAATGGCATTCCAGCTAGTTTGACATTTTTGATAATCTCTTTTTGATTTTGGGTGTTTACTACAATGTAAAACATATTCAATCCTAAAAGTGGAGGTTCAACTTTAAGACAGAATTTTTCTATAATTCCTAACTTTTCCATTTTACTAATTCTTGAACCAACTGCCCCGCCAGAAATTCCTAATTCTCTTCCAATTTGCCTATCTGGTTTTCTACAATTATTCAGTAATCTACTGAGAATTTTCATATCTAAAATGTCCAATATGTAAAGTAAATTGTATATTTATCTAATTAATCTTACCATTCTACTTGATTATGTCCAAAATGTTAGTACTAAACTTGATCAGTATTATATATTCGACATTTCTATACATGTTATGGATTATCGAGTAAATCTCGCAGCAAGAATGCTTGCAAACAAGAGAGGTAGTTTGATTGGCGCGGTACTTGCTGTATCAATTGGAATTTTGGTAATTCATGTTAACTTTGTAATTTTTCAGGGAATTTATGATGCAATAATTCGTGATATGACTGATTATAGATTTGGAGATATTTTTGTAAGCCATGAAGAAGAAGCAACTATTGAAAGATCTCATGTAGTTTACACAAACTGGTTTGAAAGAGTGCCGCTCGTGCAGTCCGCGACGCCCCGGCTTTCGGGCAGTGCCGATATAGAATTTAGAAGCATGGGAGAATTTCACGAAGAATTTGATGTTCCCGTAGTTGGTGTAGAACCTGTATCTGATATACAAGCTTCAAAAATTCATACAACAATTAGTGATGGGCAGTATGTTTATGCTAGAAATTCAATTGTCGTTGGTGAAACTGTTGCAGAAGATTTAGGTGGCGTAAGAGTCGGTGATAATCTCAAATTAATTATGACTAATCAAGGTGGTGAAGAAAATTCAAAAAGATTTGTTGTTACCGGAATTTCAAAAACTGCTGGAGGTCAAGGATTTGATACAAGCGTGATTGTTCATATTGATACTCTACGAAGTTTAGTTGATAGACCTAATGAATCAAATTCAATCTTTGTAAAATTAAACGAAAAAAATCCAGCGGCTGCACTAGAAATTAGAAAACAGTTCTTAGCTGCATATGCAAATGATGATCTAAAGGCACAAACAATTGAAGAGGCAGCTGAGGCAACACTCAAAGGATTTCGTTCTGGAATTGCAATGATTAATTTAATTGGTTACTTTGGAATGGGGTCTTCCGCGTTTGCAATTGTTACTATACAAATGATGCTTGTAAACAGTAAGACTAGAGAAATTGGTGTTATGCGAGCAATTGGTGCAAAACGAAAGGATATCTTAATGGTATTTATTTTACAGGGAATGATTATTGGTGCAATTGGTGCAGGTGCTGGAACCGGAATTGGTCTAGCATATACAACATATGCAAAAGAAACCAATATGCAATTCCAAGGAAGTTTAGCACTTGAGGTAAACTATAATTGGTCAAAAATTGCAGAAACCGCACTCTTGGCTTTCTTTTTAGCAATTCTTGCAGCAATATATCCCTCTTATAGAGCGACTAAACTACAACCAGTGGAGGCGATGAGAAATGTCTGATATTGTCTTAGAGCTGCAAAATGTTTCAAGAATTTTTGGAGAAGGTGATACACAAGTAAAGGCATTAGATGATGTCTCATTTAAAATCAAACGTGGTGAATTTGTTCTTATTGTTGGTAGTTCAGGTTCTGGAAAATCTACCTTACTAAACATGATTGGATTATTAGATAAACCAACATTAGGAAAAGTAATCTTAGATGGAAAAGAAACTACTACTCTAAAAGATGGACAAGTCTCACAATATAGAAATGAAAAACTAGGATTTGTTTTCCAATTCGCAAATTTGTTACCAGATTTAACAGTCTTAGAAAATGTAATGTTGCCACAGCAAATTCAAGGAAGCTCTGAGGATATACGCCAAAATGCAACTGATTTATTGATTAAAGTTGGATTAGAGGATCAAATTAACAAACGTTCTAACAAAATTTCTGGTGGCCAAGCACAAAGAGCCGCAATTGCCAGAGGATTGGTTAATCGCCCAACTGTGGTTTTAGCTGATGAACCAACAGGAAATCTAGATTCAGTTACTGCAGGAAAAGTTGTCAAACTAGCAAAAACAATGGCTAAGGAATTAAATCAAACATTCATTATTGTTACACACGATAAACATCAATTCCCAGATGTTGACCGAATAATTACAATTAAAGATGGTAAATCGTTTGAAGAAGAAAACACAATGGAGATTACGGTATGAACAAATTCGTTATAGTTTTTCTAGCATTTTTAATGGTAAGCTCACTTACTCCATTATCATTTGGAGAAAGACTTGGACCAGCTGATGCGCCTCTAGGTGTGTTAAGAGACTTTGTAATTAGTGTAAAATTTTTGGATGCGTATTTTGGAACTGAAGGAAATAAAATTGAAGTTGCACCTGGCGACAAAAATGTTCCATTTACTGTAGTAATGAGTAATGTAGGAACACAAGATATTACCGGAATAAAAGGAAAACTTTCTCTTCCTGCAGCATATCAATCTCCAAGTGGAAGAGGTGTAGCTATGATGGCTGACAATGATCAAAAAGCATCTGCAGGTAATACATTTGCTCTAACATTCTTTGTTGATGTTTCTGAACTAGCACCTATCAAAGATTATTCTGGAACCGTTGACCTTACATTTTCAAGATTAAGAGAATCTGGTGAAAGAAGTGAGAATTTCCCTTTTACATTCAAACTTACTGGCGATAGTATAGTTAACTTAAGACCAATATCTGGTCCTCTCACTTCTATCATAAACAATAATGTAATAATTGAGATTTCAAATGCTGGTAGTGCACCATTAAACAATGTAGATATTGTTCTGCAAAATGATCAAACTTCTGTTGCATCTACTTCATCTTCTGTTACTAATCTGGAAAATGTAATTTTTGATCAAACACATTGGGATGTTGGAACAATAAAACCACAATCTTCTGTGACATTTTCATTGAAAGTATTTGTTCCTGAAACAATCAAAAATGAACCATTACATCTTCCTATGACAATTTCATATTATGATGCTCATGGTGAATTAGAAACTGTTACCAGAGTAACTGACTTTTACATTAATGGCTTAGTTGACCCATCAATTTATGGTGTCAAAGTAATTGATTTATCTGGAAAACAAACAGTAATTGGTGAAATTCTTAATGAAGGAAATAGTGATGGATTATTTGGATTTGTTACATTAAAGCCAAGTATTAATATTTTCCAAATATGTCAAATTTGATCATGATGGCAACAGCATTTTGTCCTGCACATATCACGGGTTTTTTCAAGGCAGAATTAGATAAAGAAGATTCTAAACAACTTGGATCTTTAGGTGCAGGATTTTCTATACAGAAAGGTGTTAAAACAACAGTTACTGTAAGAGAGAGAACAAAACATGACATTTCAGATTTTGCAATAAAGGTAAATGGTTTTGAATCAGGAGATATGCGAGTATCAGAATTAGTTCTAAGTAAATTTAGTGTAAAAGGAAAATTCATCGATGTTACACATAATATTGATGTTCCAGTTGGTTATGGGTTTGGTTGTAGTGCTGCAGTTGCACTATCACTATCTATTGCATTAAATGATGCATTAGATTGTAAATTAACAAAAATTCAGGTAGCACAAATAGCACATGACATTGAGATAGAATGTAGAACAGGATTAGGAGATGTTTTAGCATCTTACCACGGAGGATTTGAGGTTAGAGTAAAACCAGGTGCGCCGGGAGTTGGCCAAGTAAAAAGAATTTATTCAAAAGAAAAACGTGACGTGATTATAATTTGTTTTAATCCAATTTCAACAAAAAAATTTCTCAAAGAAAAAATTTCATCAATTAATGGACTAGGAGGAAAAATGGTGAAAAAACTTATTGAAAGTAATGATACAGAAGAGTTTCAAGACATGTCAGTGAAATTTGCAAAATATGTAAATGTAATAACGCCAAAAATGAATCAAGTTATCAATCTTTTGCATAAAAATGGAATAAAATGTGGCGTAGCATTATTTGGTGAAACAGTATTTTCACTAGTAACAAAAGATGAAAAAAATAGAGTGAAAGAAATTTTGAAGCAATTTGACGATGGATTAATAATTACATCAAAGATTGATAATTCTGGTGCTAGATTACAATAATTTTTTGATGTACATGAACATTCCAAAGTCTCATCCCCGATATTTGTCTCTTCAAATTAGAGAAAAATTAGTTAGTGGTTTCGATAATAACTTAGTTGCAAAAGAAGGACTATTAGCTCATGGCAGAGGAGAGGCTTTTGATTATCTGATAGGTGAGAAAACAACAAAATCTGCAAAAGATGCAATTAAAGCTGCATCAATTATGCTAAATCAGGCAGAAAATTCAGTAATTTCAGTTAATGGAAATTTTGTTGCACTTTGTCCAAAAGAAATTATTCAGTTAGCAAAAATAACAAACTCAAAGATAGAAGTAAATTTATTTTATTCAAGTGAAAAACGAAAAAAAGCAATTTCAAATATTTTGAAAAAATCTGGTGCAAAAGAAATTTTAGGAATGAATAAAAAACAATCTACTAAACTAAAGGGAATAGATAGTGCTAGGAGAATTGTTGACAAAAATGGGATATTTTCTGCAGATGTGGTCTTAGTTCCATTAGAAGATGGAGATAGAACTATTGCTCTAAAAAAGGCAAAAAAGAAGATTATCACATTTGATCTAAATCCACTTTCAAGAACTGCACAAACTGCAGATGTGACAATTGTAGATAATGTAACGCGTGCAATGAAATTACTTATTTCTGAATCAAAAAAACAATCAAAAAAACAAATTTCATTTGATAACAAGAAAAATCTAAAAATTACAATTTTAGAGATTCAAAAAAATCTAAAACGGAGAGCAAAAAATGTCTAAAACTGTAAATGACATAATCCAAATGAAGTCAAAAGAAAAAATTACTGTATTAACCGGATATG
Organism: Candidatus Nitrosopelagicus sp.; assembly: GCA_028343435.1. Classification (GTDB taxonomy): domain Archaea; phylum Thermoproteota; class Nitrososphaeria; order Nitrososphaerales; family Nitrosopumilaceae; genus Nitrosopelagicus. The sequence continues at coordinate 28,275 of JAOLYM010000006.1, read as the reverse complement.
ACTCAACTATGACTACGCTGTGTGATAAAGCAGATGTAATTCTAGTCGGAGATAGTGCTGGAATGGTGATGTTAGGATACGATAGCACAAAAGATGTGACAATGGATGATATGGTGCGTTTTACAACTGCCGTAAAAAATGCAAAAACTAATTCATTAATTGTTACAGATCTTCCAATTAATTCTTATGAAAATGAAGATTCAGCTATAACTAATTCAAAAAGATTGGTACTAGCAGGAGCACATGCAGTAAAATTAGAAGGTGGAAAAGAGGTTGCAGATATTATTAGAGCGGTAAAGGATTCAGGTATTCCGGTAATGGGACATCTTGGATTACTTCCACAAACTGCAGAAAAATATTCTGTTCAAGCAAAAAAAAGTGAAGATGGAGTTAGATTGATAGAAGATGCCAAAATTTTAGAACAATCAGGAGTATTTAGTATTGTTTTAGAGATGGTCACAAATGATGTTACAAAAATTATTACAAAAGATGTCAAAGTTCCAACCATAGGAATTGGTTCAGGCAAGGATTGTGACGGTCAAGTATTAGTTATTCACGATATGCTAGGAATGTTTGAGAAAATAAAGCCAAAATTTGCTAAGAGATATTTGAATTTATCAGAAGAAATTAGAAATGCAGTTAGTTCATACGTAAAAGATGTAAAAGAAGAGAAATTTCCTGGAGAAGAACATACATTTTCTATGGAAAAAGACGAGTTAGAAAAGTTGGAGAAAGAAAGTGTCTAAGAAAGAATTACCACATCCATCACTTGACATTGTAGAAAGTCATGGTACTGAACTTACTGGAAAAAATATTGTTCTTTGTATTGCAGGTTCAGTTGCTGCATACAAGTCAATTGAACTTGCTAGATTACTAATGCGACATGGGGCAAATGTCAAATGTGTAATGTCAAATGCCAGTACAAAATTAATCAAACCAGACTATATGAAATGGGCTACAGGAAATAATGTAATTACAAAATTAACTGGAGATATGGAACATATTGAATTAGCAGATTACAAAAGATCTGATTTACTAATCGTATATCCTTCAACTGCAAATACCTTAGGAAAATTAGCAACAGGTATAGATGATACGCCAATATCTACAGTTCTTACCGTTGCATTTGGTTCAAGAATTCCAATAATCATGGGTCTTGCAATGCATCGTTCAATGTATGAAAATGCTGCTGTCAAGAAAAATATGGACTTTCTAAAAAAGAAGATAGATTTTGTATCTCCACAAATGATTGAAGGAAAGGCAAAAGCACCAGAACCAGAAGATATGCTATCATTTGTTTTGAAAAAATTTGGAGGTTCAGAAAAATTACGTGGAAAGAAAGTTTTGATGACTGCAGGTCCAACTATAGAAAAAATAGACTCGGTTCGTGTAATAACAAATCAAAGTTCTGGAAAAACAGGAACGCTATTAGCTTCGGAATTAATTTCAGCAGGAGCAAAAGTTACCTTGGTATATGGTCCAGGAACAAGTGAACCACCAAAAGGTGCGAAAGTAATTCGAGTAAATTCCGTAGAAGAAATGAATAAAGCAATCAAAGAATGTTTGAAGAAAAAATTTGATATTGCAATAATGGCTGCAGCTGCATCAGACTATGTAGTCAAAAATACAATCTCAAATAAAATAAAAAGTGATAAAAAGGAAATTAATGTAAAACTTGTAAAAGCACCAAAGATTATTGATGTGATAAAAAAGAAGCAAAAAAGAATTTTTCTCATTGGTTTCAAGGCTGAAACTAATATTTCTAAAAAGGAATTAGTTAATCGTGCAAAAAAGAAATTAAAAGAATCAAATGCAGACATGATAATCGCAAATGATATTGGCCAAAAGTATAACAAAGATTCAAGTTATAATGAAATTATAATTATAGATTCTGAAAAAATAACAAATATTCCAAGAACTAAAAAAGAGAGACTTTCTAAAATAATTTGTAAAAATATTGAAAAAAGATTCTAAAGGTGTAAAATACAAACAACGTACAATTTCAGTTTGGAATGAGGTTGCACCATTTTATCATAAGAGATGGGCAAAAAATGAAGTTGGGCCATTTGGTGTTACAAAGAAACTGTTAGAGTTGTCTAAAATAAAAAAGAATGATAAAGTTTTAGATCTTGCATGTGGTACAGGGCTTGTTACAAAGAAACTAATCAGAAAAGTTGGAAGTAAAGGTGAAATTTATGCAATAGATTCATCAGAATCTGCAATTAAAATAGCAAAAAGATGGACAGGTAATACTGAAAACCTACATTTCATTAGAGCAGATGCTGAAAAAATTCAATTTAATATAAAATTAGATGCAATTACATGTCAATATGCATTATTCTTTTTTCCTAATGAACAGAAAGTATTAAAAAATATGAAAAAGTTTTTGAAGAAAAATGGAACAATTACACTTGCCGTTCATGGAAAATACAATGTTCCATACTTTGATTGTATTTTAGAATCAGTAAAGAAATTCATTCCAGATTACTTACCAAAATATCCAGAGATGGATAGATTTGGAACAAAAGAAACCTTTGCAAAGACGATAAAAAAAGCAGGATTTAGTAAAATTATAGTCAAGAGGTTTGTTTTCAAATACAGTCCAGGTACATTTTCAGAGTATTGGAATAATTATAAAAAACATCTATCAAAACCTCTAAAAGAAAAATTTGATTCTCTAACAAAATTTCAAAAAGATAATCTAAGAGAGATGATTAAAGATAAGACCATAGAATATACTAAAAAAGATGGAAAGATTGTATTTCCATGGGAAGTTCTAGTCTTGACAGCAAAAAAATAGTGACATCAAACATAAATTCAGATTAACAATGAATTTAGAGTGTGAAAGTTAGAAGAAAACGACTTTTGAAACACTGTAAAGAAATTACAGGTTGTGATATGATAGTTGCAATAGAGCCTGAAAATCTATTTTACATGACCGGATTTTGGGGAGAAGCAATTGGGGTTTTAGAAAAGAATGGAAAAACTACAATCATTGCACCAGAATTAGAGGTTGGACGAGCAAAAGAAGAAGGAATTGATTGTACAGTAATTCAATCTGATCGTGGAATGAGTTCTTTGTTAACATTGAAGAAATTTGTAAAAGGGAAAGTCTGTACAGATTGTCAAAATTATTCTGTAATGCAATCATTAAAAAAATCATTTCCAAAAATAAAAAGCTCAATTGAACCATTCAATAAATCAAGAGAGATAAAAGATGATAATGAAATTAAAATTCTAAAAAAGGCATCTAAAATAATTGATGAAATGTTTGAAATTTGTCAGAGGAAAATTAAAGCTGGACAGAAAGAATCAGAACTTCAAGCAATTTTAATGTCATATGCAGTAGAAAATGAAATGTTTGATACAGGATACCGTTCTACATTAAATCCATTAATTATTGCAGGTGGACCTAATGGCGCATTACCTCATGCACAAGTAACTAATAGAAAATTTAAAAAAAATGAATTAATTGTTGTAGATTTAACATTAAGATACAAAGGTTATGTTTCAGATGCAACAAGGACATTTGCAATAGGGAAAATTTCTACTGAAGAAAAAAATGTTTATGAAATTGTTAAAGAATCACAAAAAGCTGGACTGAAAGCTGTTAAACCAAACATAGATTGTAAAAAAATTGACGATGCATGTAGAAAAATTATTGATGAATCAGGTTATGGTAAATATTTTATTCATTCAACTGGACATGGTATTGGATTAGATGTACATGAATTACCAACAATTGGTCCAAGAAGTTCTACAAAGTTAGAAAAAAACATGGCAATAACTGTAGAACCGGGAATTTACATTCCAAAAAAGTTTGGTGTACGAATTGAAGATTCATTAATTGTAACACAAAAAAATCCAATTCTTTTGCACAAATTTACAAAAGACTTGTGTGTCATGTAATTTTTGAGGCTAAATAGATCAAAAGAGTTTATGAAGGTGTAGATCAGGAATAAAGCTGTGCAGAAACAAGAAAACACAACGTACTTGAAAGCAATCACTATACGTGATCCTAGTGATTTACATTCAATTAAAGAAGATATCAAAAAAGGAATGGTGTTAATTTTAAGAGTTACACCATTAGCACAGTCAGATGTTGAAAAATTACGTAAGGTTGTAGAAGAGCTTTATGTCATTGCACGCAATGCTGAAGCAGACATTGCAAGATTAGGAGAAGAAAGAATCATTGTAACTCCACCAAATGTAAAAATTTGGAAACCAGATTACGATTTAAAATAATTTTATAGCTTCTTGAACTTGTGGATAATGAGTTGTGACTCTATACATTCTATTAATTGCCGATGAAAGATTTTGGGATTTTCTTCTTTCTCCATGATTAACAAGAACTCTACGAAGTTTTGGTCTCAATCTTTGTACATATGACATTAATTGATTATAATCACTATGACCGCTAAATCCTTCTAGTTTTTCTGTACCACAATTAATTGAAACAACTTCAACTTTTCCATCTCTTCCCATAATTGTCACTTGTCTTGCACCATCCATGACTCTTCGTCCTAGAGTTCCATTTACCTGATAAGAAACAAAAAGAATCTTATTTTTTGGATTTGGCGCAAAGTTTCTAAAGTATTCTAAAACGGGACCACCTTCAAGCATTCCAGATGTAGCAATTACAATACATGGTGAATCTTCTCTTAGAGGTTCATCTCTTCCATCTGCATGCTCAATATTTGTGAAATATTCCGAATCAAATGGATTATCGTCTGTTTCTAAAATTTTTTGTTTTAATGATCTCTCAAGATATTCAGGATGCGCTTCATGAATTGCGGTAGCTTCTTGAATCATTCCTTCCATGAAGACAGGTGATTCTGTTAATTGACCAGATTTCATATACTTGTCAATAACCATCATTAATTCTTGTGCACGTCCTACAGCTGGAATCGGAATGAGAACTTTACCGCCACCTTTGAGAATTTCATTTACAGATTTGATAAATGCCCCTTCAACTTCTTCTCTTGTTGGTTGAATGTCTTCTTTTGCACCGTATGTACTTTCAACTAGTAATGTTTCAACACGTGGAAATCTTGTATCAGCACTTTCTAAAAGCATACTTTTTCCATATTTAATATCACCAGAATAAACAAAATTATGATCACCATTACCAATATGAAAGTGACATGATGCAGAACCTAAGATATGACCTGCGTTTGCTAGTACAAGTTTGATGTCAGGAGAAATGTCTGTAACAGTTCCATACGAAAGACCAATTGTTTGTCTCATAATTTGATGAACGTCTCTTTCTGCATACATTGGTGTTCTACCTTGTGCACCTGCAACCTTGATTGCATCTAATTGGATTAGATTCATCATAGGAAGGGTTGGTTCAGTACAATAGATTGGTCCTTTGTAGCCATATTTTGTTAATACAGGCAAGAATCCAGTATGATCTAAGTGGGCATGCCCAATTACAATAGCATCTAATTCATCTAATGAGATATTTGCCCAGTCTAAACGAGGGAATGCTTCAGACGGAGTTCGCGCACCAGGGTTGATACCACAATCAATTAGCACCTTACTGTCTGGAGTAGTTAAAAGCATACAGGAACGCCCAACCTGTCCAAATCCACCTAATGTTAGTAAGGATACCTCAGATTTTTGTACTAGTCTAGGTCTAAAGATTTCTTCTCCAACAGATTTTAGTTGTTTTGCTCTATCTGCAGATGATATTTTTAATTGGTAATTGATAGATTTGATTGTGTTAGATGGTTTTGTAGTTGATTTTTTTATTCTTAATCTCCAACCAGTTTGTTCAGTAACTTCTGTATGATTGAATTCTTCTGCATTTCTTTGACAGAGCCATGGTCTTTTTAGCTCAATTGAAACTTCACCTGTTGCAGTATCAAAAAATGTAGCCTCTAATCCAGCATCATCTGGTACTAAATTATCTAAAATTTTTCTTGCATCTTCTTCAGACTTGCGAATTTTTTCATCAGTTCTAATTACAATTCGTTTTTTAATTTGATTAACTAGGGTAGAAATTATGTCGTTATGTTCCATCAAAAAGCGTGGCGTATCTGTATAAAGAGCAATACGAGGACCCTCATAATCAATTTTTGTGACATTTGCGTCTTTGGGTATACTTGTCAGTATGGTCGCCATTATATTCTGGCTAGATTGATCTGCTTGCTGCTGTTGTTTTTTTTGCAATTATTTTAAAGAGGAAGTACTGCTTTCTTTTGTTCTTCTGTTAAAAGACGGAATCCATTTTTATCAACCAATGCTACATTGATTCCATCACCAGTTCCAATATTTCGTGTTATGGCTGCTTTGACTGCACGTAATGCGACATTTTTTGCATCTTCAAGTGTCAAGTCTTTGGTATATTCTTCTTCCAACAGACCATATGCAACTGGAGAACCACTACCAGTTGTTACATAATTTTTATTTTCTACAGAGCCAAACATGTCGATATTAAATAAAGCAGGACCTTTTGCATCAACACCACCTACTAGGATGTCTGCAATGAATGGATAACCTCTGTTTTGATGAAACATCAAAGAGGTGAGTCGTGCTAATGAGTTAACTGGAATAGGTTCTTGGTTTTGAATTCTGTGTAAGTTTGCATGGTAACGTAATACATCCACAATATTTTGTGCATCGGCTACACCACCTGCTAAGGTAAGACCAACATGTTGTTCAATTTTTTGAATTTTCATTGTATTGTTATTTGCAATAAAATATCCTGCGCTTGCTCTCATGTCTGCACACAATACTACACCGTCAGTAGCCTTGATACCTACAGTGGTTGTTCCGTGTAATATTTTTTCTTCAACATTGTTTGACATAAGATTAACCTCTCTTTGAGATAATATCAATGATATTAGACCCTTTTAAATAACTTTGTCATAGGATCGAAGTGTTGAACAAGAAGTCAAATTCTCACACAATGGAGCTTCCAAGACAGATCGTTGTCGGTGAAAAGAACATTGGAGAAGTTGGAAAATTTTTACGATCACTTTCTAATCCAAAAAAAGTTTCAATAATTTCTGGTAAAAATGTAAAGAAGATAATTGGAGAAGAGATTGACAAGTCATTAAAAAATGTAAAAATTTCATCTGTTTGGCATTTAGCAAGATCAAATCAAGTGAAAGAGACTAATGTAATACAAAAAAAAGTCAAATTAGCAAAGAGTGACATCATCATAGGTTTAGGAGGAGGGCGCTCAGTAGATGTTGCAAAATTATGTGCATTTAATCTAAAAAAACCATTTGTTAGCATACCTACTTCCGCATCACATGACGGCATAGCAAGTCCATTTGTTTCAGTTAGAGGTGAAAAACCACATTCACTAGTTGCAACCGCACCTCTAGGTGTGTTTGTGGATTTAGATATAATCAAAAAAGCTCCTAAAAAATTACTGGCAAGTGGATGTGGTGATTTGATGGCAAAAGTAACTGCAGTTCATGATTGGGAATTAGGTCGTGATAAGGTAGGAGAATATTATGGAAGATATTCAGCAAACCTTGCTTCAATGAGTGCAGAGATATTAATTGAAAGTGCAGAAAATTTTTCAAAAAATAAAATTGATGTTAGAATAATTGTTGAGGCATTAATCAGTGCAGGCGTTGCATCATGTATTGCAGGAAGTAGTAGGCCTTGTTCAGGTGCAGAACATCTATTTTCACATGCAATTGATCATTTAGAATTTGGAATTGGATTACATGGAGAAAAATGTGGTATAGGTTCTATAATGATTGCAAAGTTACAAGGACAAAACTGGAAAAAGATTGTAAAAACTTTGAAGAACTCGGGTGCACCAACTACAGCAAAAGAGATTGGATTAAAACCAAAGACATTAGCTAAGGCATTAGTTATAGCGCAATCATTACGACCTGAGAGATATACAATACTAAAAGAAGTTAAAATGACTGAAAAAGATGCATTGAAGCTTGCAAAAAGTACAGGCGTTCTATAATTATTTAGATTTTTTTTCAGCAGGTTTTGCTGGTTTTTCTTCTTTTTTGGCTGGTTTGTCTTCTTTTTTGGCTGTTTTATTTTCGTATGATTCTACAAAATTTACTTTCTCAAGTGATGGAACAAATTTGAACAAGTCCATCTGAGTAAAGTGTTTGATAATTGCTAATCCATCTGCTCTAAAAATTTCTTCAGGAATTGTGATTTCTACTACATTACCAGTTTTTTTGAAATTAATTTGATCATTTTCTACAGGTAATCTTGATTTTAAAATTTCAGATATTTTATCATCGTCTGTATCAAGAGATTTTTTTACGTTAACATCATAGATGATTGTTTTTCCTGCAAATCTATGATTGTAATCAATTTGAACTCTACCTGAACCAATAAAACGGATAATTCCTTTTTTGTTATCAATTTCTACGGTATCACCTACGGATACTTTTTCTTGATCTTCTCCAAGTTTTCTTAGAGGAATCATTCTGACTTTGCCTTTGTCTCTTGCACCAAATCCTTTTTCAGCAGAAACTTCTATTGTCTTTTTTTCACCTTCTTTTGTTTCAGGTAAAGCATCATCTAGTCCTTTGAGAACCCATGCTTCTCCAACAGAAACAAGTTTTGGCATATATTTTAGATTAGGATCATGAATGGAGTGTTTTTTTGCTTCTTCCTCATTTGTGCTTTCAAAAACTTCTCCGCTATCTTTTATCTTAGCAGTATAATCAAGTAAAATTAATTGTCCTTTTTTGAATGTCAACGTTGTCGATTTTGAATTTCCTTATATTAAGCTAAAGGGAATCAAGTGGCTTTAGTTTTTCCTCAGCTACCTTAAGACCTGCTTGAGCGTCAGTATCATAACCCATCATTGCTAATGTTGATGCAATTCCAGATATACATCTCATAACATGATAACGATCAACTTCACCCATACAGCCAACTCTGAAAACTTTACCTTTTAGGTTTCCAAATCCACCTGCTACTAGGATTCTGAATTTCTTTGCTAATGTATCTCTGAATATTTTATCTTCTAATCCATCTAGATAATTTAATGCAATTACAACTGTAGAACGAGAGTTTTCATCTGCAAATGGAGATAATCCTATTGCAGAAAGTCCAGAATAAAGTGCATCAGAACATGTTCTATGTCTTTGAATTCTTTTCTCCATTCCTTCTTCTAAGATTATTCTCATTGCTTCCCTGTATGCATAAAGAACTGGTAATGCAGGAGTGAATGGCGTATGTTTTGCCTCTTCATAATATTTGAAGTATCTTGGTAAATTGAAATACATTGTATTAGGTGGATTTGCTTCCATGTATTTTCTAGTTCTGCCGTTAATGCAAATTGGTGATATTCCAGGTGGACATGCAAATGCTTTTTGTGCACCAGTCATTGCAATGTCAATTCCCCATTTATCCATGTGAAGTTCTTCTCCACCAACAATTGATACACCATCTAAAACATAATAGGAATCATTTCGGGATGTCAAGTCTTTGATTCTATCAAGATAATTAATCATGGTTCCAGTTGATGTTTCATTCCAAACACAGTAGAATGCTTTAACATCTTTATTATTATCAAATGCTTCTTTTACTTGATCATAAGTTGCATTTATTCCAGGTTCAGTTTCAATTCTAATTGTTTGACCTCCTGCCCATTCAATTTGTTGTGCTAAACGAGTACTGAATTCACCATTAACTGGAATTATTACTTTATCATCTTTTTTAATTAAATTTACAACAGAACATTCGGTTGCACCTGTTCCAGAAGCAGAAAGACAAACTGCATCACCTTCTGTTTCAAATATTTTTTTTGTGTTGTTAACGCATTCTTCGTATAGTTCAACGAAATCGTCACTTCTATGGTTAATTGATGGAGTAACCATTGCGCGTGTAACACGTTCTGGTACGTTTGTTGGACCCGGTAACATTACTAAATATTCCAAATTCTATATCTCCTAAGCTTAAGATGTTTGGAGGTTATTTATAATTAAAGATCTGACAATCGTTTTTTTGGATCAATTTCAGATAAAACGTCTACTGTTCCTGAAGGAAGAAATTGTTTCCAGTTTTGATCGGTTAAGATGAGACTTCGAATATTTGTTCCTGATAAATCACTACGAGATTTTAGTTCTACAGAAATAATTGATTTTCCTCTTTTACCGTAAAGCTCATGAGTAAAATCATCATTGGAAAAAACGACATCATATTCAGGAATTATTTCATCTACAAGATGTGTCCATTTAGAATGATCATTAACATCAGGAATGTAATGAATTGACAAGTTTTTTTGCAATTCATCATCTATCGATGATAAAATCATCTTTTTCCTTTCATCAGCAGTGAAAGGATTTCTTTCTTCATGACTTTTGTTTGAACTACCTATTCCAACATGAAGATGTTCAACTTTACCCAATGCAAATTTTATCGCCTCTAAATGTCCTAAATGAAATGGTTGGAATCTACCTATTAGAAACCCAATCATAATTGTCCACCAGCATTGAGTACTGATGCTAAGAATAGAATTATGATGGATAAAACAACAGTTACTTCACCCAATATGATAATTTTTTTTCTTAATTTTTGTAATTCTTCTTGTGGTATTTCTTTAGCAATAATTTTGTCTTCAACATCTTTTCTAATTATTCTCACATGAATAGCATATAGAACTAACAATGCAGCAACCAAGATCATTTTGATAATTAAAACGTGACCATAGCTAGTTTCATACAAAATATCAGATTTTTGTAATACAAGATGTGCTTGATACATTCCTGTTGCAATTAAGATAAACAAAGCGGGTAAGGCTAATTTATTAAAACGTCTTCCAACTTGTACCATTAATTGTATTCTTTCTTCAACAGGCATTGACATTTTTTTTAAAATTGGTGCAAATACAACACCTATGAATAAGGAACCACCAACCCAAATTGCTGCACTTGTAATGTGAATCCATGTTAGTAATGCTTGCTCTAGTGCCATGACAATTAATGATTAGAACTCTATTTGACTCTTAACAAGGTTTTTTAGTATAAAACCTAAAAAAATTATAATGAATCCACCAGGTCGTTCGATACTTGTTGTTGCAATTCTTGCATTGTTGGGAATGATGGGAGGAATTGTTTATTATGCAAGTTTGGATAATGACGATCTTTCTATGGCTACAATTGAATTAGATTCTGTTGAACTAACTGATGTGAACAGTGTTGAAAGTCGTGCAACACTAAAAGTAACATTTCTAGTTGCAAATCCAGGTGAGGTTACAGTTACTGTGCCAGTAATTACATATCGATTGTATGCCGATGGAAGTGAAATTGGAAGTGGAACCTACTCAACAGAAGATGTGGCAATGCCAGGTCGTGCTGCATTTTACCCTGATGCAGAAATTCCATTAAAAAATAAATTAACTATTGTAATGTCAGAGATGAATGAAACAGTCTATAAGAAAATAGTCAGTGGACAAGTTATACAATATGCTGCAACAGGACAAATGACTGTAGAATCAGCATGGAGTATTGTAGAATTAGATTTTGATACTAGGTCTTAATTTTAAAATTAAAAGTGGGCCTGGAGTGATTTGAACACTCGATCACTGCCATGTCGAGGCAGCATCATAACCAAACTAGACCACAAGCCCACGAATTAAAAATTCTGAAAGAACATTATTAACGTTTAAGACATGTTGAAAATGAGGCTAGAAAATTGAGCGACGAATTTACAGATGAGGAAAAGGCGGGATTTTACAAAGCAATTTACTCAAGAAGAGATGTTAGATCACATTTTACACAAGAGTCAATTGATGAAAAGACATTAACAAAAATTCTTCATGCTGCACATCATGCACCATCTGTTGGATTTTCACAGCCATGGAACTTTATTCTGATTAAAGATATGAAAACTAAACAAAAAGTCAAAGAATCTTTTCAAAAAGAACATGAACGAGCATCAAAATTAGTTGAAGACCCAAAAAGATCGGAATATCTTTCGATGAAATTAGAAGGAATAATGGAATCAGATGTCAATGTTTGTGTTACATATGATCCCGCAAAATTTGGACCGTTCATTATAGGAACAACAAGTATACCTGAAGCAGGAATTTACAGTGTTTGTGGTGCAATACAGAACTTATGGTTGGCTGCAAGAGCAGAAAATATCGGATTAGGTTGGGTCAGCATAGTATCTAATGATGTGTTAAGAAAAGAATTGAATTTACCTGAACATATTGTACCTGTTGCATATCTTTGCCTTGGTCATGTAACAAATTTTGAAACAAAACCAGACTTAGAACGTTCAGGTTGGCTTCCAAGATTAGAACTAAAAGATGTGATTTATTTTGAAAAATGGGAACAAAAAGAAGATGAATCTTGGAATATGATTCAAAAAATGATTAAATCCAATATCAAGTAAGCTTAAATTATTTCAAGTTATTTTTCTGCTGGGCTCGTGGCGCAGCATGGATAGCGCAGTAGCTTCCTAAGCTATAGGTCGAGGGATCGAAGCCCTTCGAGCCCGCTTTTTTATTACTTAAATTATGTAATAGTCGACAAGATACATGAAAGTTGTAGTTTTATCTGGAAGTCCAAGAAAAAATGGCAATACACAAATTATGATGAAACATGTTTTAGAATACGTAAATCAAAAAGATGTAGATGTAAAATTCATCAATCTGGCAGATGATGGCTTCGAATCTTTCAAAGGTGCTGCTAACGAGGTTAATTATAATGAAAAAACATTACAAGCTGCCAAAGACATTACAGAAGCAGATATCTGGCTAGTTGGAGTTCCAGTCTATAATTCCATGTTTAGTGCAGCCTTAAAAAATATATTTGAATTCGTAAATTACAAGGAAACTGAAGGAAAAACTGCAGGACTTACTATTGTTGCAGGTGGCATGATTAGCTTTGGAGACGTGCAAACATTGTTTACACAATTAATGTCATATTTCAGAGTAATTACGAATCCTACTGCGGTCTATTCAACAGGAGAAAAAATTGTAGATGGAAAGATTACAGATGATGAAGTAAAATCTAGATTAAATGAAATGGTAGATAAAACATTAGAATTAGCAAAGAGAAATTAGATTAGATTTTTGCCTGTAATTTGTATTGATTTGAAAATTTTGACTTCGTAATCACCTTCGTATACATTTACTACATTATTTCCATCTAGGTTTCTTGCACGAAATTTGTATTCGTATGTACCATCTTCATTTACACTAGTTTGTGCAAAATGAACTGGTTCATCGTTTTGATAAATTTGAACAATTACAGGATAACCATCTGCGTGGTTTTCTATTGTACCTTCAATGAATCCCCATGGCATTGTATTATCAGAAGAAATTGACATTGATACAACTGTTTTTGTTAGTTGTACACCGTCATTTGTAGAAAGTACAGTTGTGTTAGAATCAGCAAATGATGGTGACATTCCAATCATTGCAACTAGTACAAATAATCCAGCAAAAATTCCAATTTTTGTCTTCATTAAAAAAAATATTGCATCAATAATATATTAAGATGACTGATAATTTATCATGATGGAAATAGAAGAAAGTCAAAAGTGTGAATGTGAATGTCACTTTGGAGGGGCAGAAAGTTGTCCGGGTTGTAAAAAGAACCATAATTTTGAATTCAAGTGTGAGCACTGTAATGAATAATTATTTTTGTTGTGCTAATATTTTTAGATTATAAATTTCTGCACGAATTGTTTCAATCTCAACTTTTGTCTTAAGATTCTCAATTTCATTTTTTAAGTGTGAGATTTCATCGTCTTTTGCGTCATGTATGTCAGAAAGATCTTTTTCTAAACCTAGTTTGTACGTAGTAATTTCTTTTTCTGTTAATTCATGGTTTTTTTTTTCATCATGATCATGAGATGCACCATGATTGCGATCTGCTGCTAATTGAGCAATCCAGATTACAAATACCATGAACCACATGATTGGCACGGCCATTGTGAAAATGAATGAAAGTGACGGTGCAAAGTCAACTAATGGGAAGTATAATCCAGTCAAAACGATCGCCCATACGCCTGAAACAAGCGTGGCAAGATGGTTTCTTACATAACCCATTGTTGAACAAGAAAAATCTCCAAAATATAACGTTAATGGTAGATTTAGAACTAGTTCAATATAGAAAAGGGGAATTATTGCTCTGTAGCAACTTCTACAGTAGCAGTTGATGTTTTAGTATCAGATTGTAGTATTTGGATTTTTTCTAAAAGTTCATTTCTCAAATCACGAGCAACTCTTCTTACAGTTGGTCTTGGCACTCCTAATTCGTCAACGACTTTAGTATAGATGTCTTGTTTGTCTGTAACACCTTTATCAAGCAAAGAATTGATTGCTGCTTTGATTACAGTGCTTTGATTAGTACGATTCACAAGGATCGTGTAATACTGATCTATATAAAATTTCAATTAACAAAAATGTACAAATGTGATTCGTAGTTAATGGAAAAAAATCATGAAATTATTACAATGATAAAAGGTTTTCATTGAAAAAATAATTGTGATCAAAAGGTTATTATGATAATCGCATGTCGTTGCGACATTGACTAGTGTAAACATAGAAACCAATCACGGAAATATTTCATTTAACTTGTTGCCAGAGTTAGCACCAGAAACTGTAAGAAGTTTTGTTAAATTGGCAAATGATGGATTTTACAATGGAACATTATTTCACAGAGTTATTCCTGGATTTATGATTCAAGGTGGAGATCCAAATACTAAAGATCCAAACATGAAAAGTCAATGGGGAATGGGCGGACCTGGATTCAATGTAAAAGCAGAATTTAGTACAAGATCACATTTAGAAGGAATTGTTTCTATGGCAAGAGCCACAGATCCGGATAGCGCCGGTTCACAATTTTTCATAGTAACAAAAGATAGTACATTCCTAGATAGAGAATATACTGTATTTGGAGAGGTAACAGAAGGGATGGATGTTGCACATAAAATAGAAAGTCTTGAAAGGGATGGAAATGACTGTCCTCATGAAGATGCAAAGATGCTCAAAGTTTCTATATCAGAGTAAAACCTTGGAAAAGAAATTTTTATTCATAATATTTTCGGTTATATTAATTTCAATTTCGCCACAAGTGTATGGACAAGAAGATCGTGGTGTATTAATTGAACAACAAAAAATAATTTTTGAAGTAGGAAAAGATTCAGATATTCATGTTAAACATGTAATAGAAACAGGTGCATGGAATCAAGATCGACCTAGATTAATAGAGATATTGCCTGGTACACAATCAAATTTAACGGTTGCAGACGAAGATGGTGACAAATTAAGTTTCTCATATGACGAAGATACATTTGAAGAATCAAAATTTATTATTTTACTCCAAAAATTAGGTAATTATGATTTGATTGTAGAATATGATTTAGATAATTTTATGGAATTAGAAGATGGATTATGGAAAAAGGATTTTTTATTTGCGTTTGACATAATAGTGATGGTTGAGGATGATATAGAATTAATTTTTGTAAATTCTAGACCAATAGACGTTAGTGATGCAAAAGGAATTAATTGTATAGGATGTGGCATGACATTAGAATATTTTGAAGAGAGAAAAATATCTACAAAAGAAGTTTCATCTAACGAAAATAAATTTGATATAGAATTTTTATCAAATGGTGAAGTTTTGGATATAGAATTTATTGAAGGTGGGAATCAAATTGAAAGAGTAACACAATTACTAAATTTTAATGTAAAAGATCTGGATCAATTGTATGTTTTAAAAATTCCTTTTGAAAATTTTCCAAACCCATATGATGTTTATTTTACAGAAAAAGATGATACAAGTTTAGATCAATTAGATAAAATTAGAAAAACTGAATTTTCTCAAGATGAAACTTATGTAAGTATATCATTTAGAACAAATAGTGAAGGAACTGTTTCCATTGTTGGTGCAACACCTGAAGAACATCAAAAAAGATTGGAACAGATTGACAGTATCAAAGAAAGAGAGATAAAAAATGAATATGTAGAAGAAAAGAAAGGACTTGCACTTCCAATACCAGGAACTAAAGCAGCCACAGAGTTATCTTCAGAATTCAATCAATCAAACAATGAAGAAAAAGTAGATACACTATCTTTTGCTGATGAACTAAAAAAAGGACCAATAGAAAATTCTGATAATAGTATGACAATTGTAGGAATTATTGTAGGACTAATTATTGTAGGAATTATTAGCGGAGTTATTTTTAAACTAAAGAAAAACTAGTCACCTTTTGAATCACAAGCACAACCTTCAAACTCATCAAATCTAGAATTACATAAGGGACATTTGTCACCATATTCTACTTCCCATGGTTCTTTTCCAAATAGTTTGTAATGATCATCAATTTCTTTTGGAATTTCTTGTTTTTCATCCATAGTATAATGTAATTCTCAAAGTATGTATAGATTATCTAGAACTAGACTTGGATTTTTAATTTGTCAATAATGCTTCTTTTGAAACATATTGATTTCTATCATCTACTATATTTTTTAGAAATTCTTTGTTGAATGCCATCTTTGTTAATGCAACGGATACATCAAATGGACTTGCAGTCCAACCATATTCAGACATTTGTGCAACTGTTTCTCCAACAGTTTTTGGTTGATCAAAGAAAGAGTCCTTTTCTAAAATTCTTAACTTGTGTCTAATATCATCAACTGCAATTGTAGATGGTGATGAAAATTCAGGCTCATGGAATTCAGCATCTTCTAATGAACTCATTACATCAGGTTGTGATCTTTCATTAAGTAGTTGTTTTAGTGATTCAACAACTTCGGCTACAGAATCATTATCAACATAAAAATCTCTAGAATCTATCTCAATTTCATTAGGACCTTGTTTGATTCGTATTTTTGCCATATGTAATCTACGCAAATATTGATTTATTTTACTAGCTCAAAGTAGCTTAGAGAAATAATCAAAAGATATACACAAATCATTAACAAGCAATTTTTTTGACAAGGGATTTATAGATAATTTCCGCTAAAAGATACATGTTAACGGTTTTTGGTTCAACTGCATTAGATACAATTAGAACACCAAAAAAAACTCTGAAAAATGTTTTAGGTGGAGCAGCGACATTTGCGGCAGTTTCAGCAAGTTTTTTTACAAAACCAGGATTAATCGCAGTTGTTGGTAGTGATTTTCCTAAGAAATACCATACAATATTAAAAAATCATCTTGATCTAAAAGGGTTAACAGTTCTAAATGGCAAGACATTCAGATATGATGGAAAGTATGATGCAACGATGAGTGTGCGTGAAACACTCAAAACAGAACTAAATGTACTAGCAGATTTTAAACCAAGAGTACCTGATGTATACAAAAAATCAGAATTTGTTTATCTAGCAAATAATGATCCAGAACAAAATGCAAAAATAATAAAAGAATTTGATAATGTAAAATTTTCAATGTGTGATACAATAGAGTACTGGATTGCAACAAAACGTAATGCTGTAATTAAAATGATAAAATCAGTTGACGCGGTAGTGATTAATGATGAAGAGGCAAAATTACTCACAAAAGAAGACAATTTGATCAAATGTGCAAAAAAAATGATGAGTTGGGGAGCCAACTATGTTGTAATTAAAAAAGGTGAACATGGAGCATTACTATTTCATGAAGATGTGATTTTTCCATCAGTTGGATTTTCATTAGAATCTGTCGTAGATCCAACAGGTGCAGGAGATTCTTTCGCAGGTGCAATGATTGGACACTTGGCTGCAAAAAATAAGACCAGTTTTTCTGAAATTAAAAAATCAATTATTTATGGAAATGTAATGGGATCATTTGCTGTTGAAAAATACGGATTAGCAGGATTAACATCCTTGAAAAAATCAGATATTTCAAAAAGAATAAGACAATATGAAAAAATGGTTACCTTTTGAAGAGTTATAGATAACATTTTTTTTTATAAATTATGGAAGATAGACTGGATTCAATTTTTTCTATGCAAAAAGGTTTGTCAGAGATGATGAATCTTGATAGGTATCCAAAAGATACAGAAGGCAAAGTTTCTGCACTGTGTACTGCAATAATGCATGAAGCAGTAGAACTACAACGTACTACAAACTGGAAGTGGTGGAAGACTCCAACTGAATTTGATAAAGCTGAAGCCAGAGAAGAGCTAATAGACATTTGGCACTTTGTAGTTCAAGCATCACTAGAACTAAACCTCACGCCTGATGATATCTTGAAAGAATATGAGAGAAAAAATGAAATTAACAGGCAGCGACAGAAAGATGGCTACTAGTTTCATCGTATAATATGATTGAAATAATTTTATAGTAGGTCTATTAAAAACCGATGAAATGAAAGTTCGTCATCTACAAGAAAGTGACAAGCAATACAGAGTTTTTCTGTACATATTTTATGCTGCTTCTGCAATGATGGTAACTATCATGATTTACGGTATGGTCATGATGATTGGCGAATGGCAAGAAACTGGATATTATGTCATGGGCGAAGTTTTAGTAAATACACATGTTCCATTTGAAAATTTTGCAAACCTCACTACATGGTTATCATTTGCATGTATAATTTCGTGGTATTGTGTTTCAAGAATTGGTTGGAAAAGAACAGTTGGATTACAATCATACAGAATGGCTTTACTGCAACTAATGTTGTTAGGTTTTGCAGTAATTTGTTTATACGAAGTTTTATGGAGTTTCACCGTACTAAATGCAGAAATTACATCACAAATGGTAATTGACGGAACAACTCCAGATATAGACAAATTAGCGGTACATTATCCAGACCCAGACAGACCATGGAATCTAATATTTGCAACAAAAATTTGGTCTGTAGGATTTTTGATTAGTGCACATGCATTCTATTTGAGTACAAGACCTAGAAAATCAAAAGAAGAGTTATTGCCTGAAGAGTAATTAGTAATAAAAATTTCATTTGGGTTAAATATTCATGAATAGGTTTTATTTCTATGACATACTTTGTCAGTGAAAAAAAATATTCAATATTTCTTATTGCAATAGTTGGTTCAATTGCAATCTTATCAATACCATTGATTTTGAATCAGGTTTTAGAAGGTGAACATTTACTTCATGTTGCAATTCATGAGATTGGTTTTGTTCTAGCAGCATTTTTGTCAATAATGGCAGGAATTGCGTACAAGAAAACTAGAATTTCTAGAATGTTATTTTCTTCATTTGCATTTGGAGTTTTAGGATTTGGACAAGCTGCTTACATGTATTCGGAAATTCTTCAACCACATCCTGAAGAAGATATGTTTAGTGGCGGGGAAATTTTAGATATTTCAATTTTAATTATGACAATATTATTTGCTGTCGGTGTTTTTTATAAACGATAAATGTAGTAGTTTACATTTAATATTTTCTAGAAATTTATCATTAAAAATTAGAAAGATGTGATTTATATTCTAAGAAATGAGAAAGAGAATAGAGAAGTAATTGGATAGAAGAAAAACTGTTTTAGAGATTGTAAATAAGAATCCCGGAATAAGATTTAATGAAATAATGAGAGTTTCAAACATTAGAAACGGTACACTAAGCCATTATGTAAAAAAATTAGCAGATGAAAAAAGTATAGAACTGGAAAGAACACCAAGAGTGACACGCCTATATCCTGGAGGAATATCAGCTGAAGAAGCTAAAATTTGCAAATATATGACAAAATCAAGCCAAAAAAAATTAATTTTATTTTTACTTAAGAAAGGAACCGCTACATCACTTGAAATTAGAGATTTTATCAAAAAATCACCTTCAGTGGTATCTGTTAATCTAAATGAATTATTCAAAGAAAAGATTATTGAAAAACAATACGATATACCTTCAAACAAGTATTCATTAAGAAATCCTGAACAGATAGAAGGAATATTGAATGAATATTATCCAGAAACAATTGATAAAATTACAAACAATACAATAGAAATGTTAGATTTTTAGTGTGTAATAGAAAATAGACATCGACAAATTTTATCATATAATTATAAAAATTAATACAATACTTTATAGATAAACAAAAGAAAAATCTGTTAAAATGGATGTTGCGGAAAAAGTAGAACTAATCAAAAGACCACCTACAAAAGAAATAGTAAAAGATGAAGCAGAGTTAATTGAACTTTTAAACACAAACTCAAAACCAAAGCACTACATTGGATTAGAGATCTCTGGATTTTTACATCTTGGAAGTTTAATCAGTACAGGTTTTAAAATTAATGATTTTATGAAGGCAGGAATTGATTGTACTGTATTTTTAGCAGACTGGCACACTTTGATTAACGATAAACTTGGTGGAAATCTTGAAACAATTTCCAAGGTTTCAAAATATTATGCAGATGCATTTCGATTAGTTTGTCCAGGTGTAAACATTGTAATGGGTACAGAGCTTTATGATTCAAAAAAAGAGTACTGGGCAGAACTTGTGAAATTTACAAAACATATGACACTTGCAAGAACAATGCGTACACTAACAATTATGGGAAGATCAGAAAATGAAGATAAAATTGATTTAGCAAAATTACTATACCCACCAATGCAGGCAGCAGACATTCACTCTTTAGATTTAGACATTGTTCATGCAGGAATGGATCAGCGGAAAATTCACATGTTAGTAAGAGAAATTTTCCCAAAGATGAAATGGAAGGTTCCTGTTGCTGTACATCATTCATTGTTACCAGGATTAACACAGCCAAAAGGCGATGCCACAACAGAACCAGGAAAGATGAGTAAATCAGATCCAAATTCTGGAATTTTTATACACAATTCTGATGATGAGATTACAAAGAAGATTAGAAAAGGCTGGTGCGAAGAAGGATTAACAGAAAATAATCCAATCTTGGAACTTGCAAGACAAATTGTATTTCATGAATATGATTCAATATCAATAGAAAGACCTGAAAAGTTTGGAGGAAACATAACATACAATTCGTATGAGGAATTAGAATCAGATTTTGCTCAAAAGAATTTACACCCAGGTGATTTGAAAAATACCATAGGGGATTACATGGTAAAAATTATTGCCCCGATTAGAGATAAAATTTCATTAAGTAATGAATTATTTGAATTAATTAAAAATAGTCACTAGTTTTTAATTTCTGGCTCTTCTAGATTATACTTTGATTTGTAACCACGTGGATTAATCATTAAATCCTTAAAGTTGTATGTCGATGAGTTACCAACAATTACAGTACTAGTCATTCCTAATTGCTCTTCATAATTTTCCATGTGTTCTAAATCAGTCATAATTACAGTTTCAGTTTCTCTATATGCTCCTTTAATTATTGCAACAGGTGTTGTTGGTTTTCTATGTTTTAGTAATATCTTTCGAGTATCTTGCAACTGATGAATTCTTTTCTTACTTGCAGGATTGTAAATTACTAAAACAAAGTCTCCTTGTGCTGCAGCCTCTACTCTTTTTACTATAATTTCCCACGGAACCATCAGATCACTCATACTACAAACCGCAAAGTCTGTCATTAATGGGGAACCAATTATACTTGCACAGGAATTCAATGCAGATATTCCAGGAATTAATTCAACATGTAAACCACTTTTTGGATCCCAACCAGATTCTGCAAGTACTTCAAAAATTAATCCAGCCATTCCATAAATTCCAGGATCACCACTTGAAACAAGTGATACAACTTTTCCTTCTTTAGCTAAATCAATACATTGATGTGCACGTTCTACTTCTTGAGTCATTGCATAACTATGAATTTCTTTTCCTTGAATCAAATCTTGAACTAAATCGACATAAGTTGTGTAACCAACTATAGTATCACTTTCTTCAATAACCTGTTTTGCACGAAATGTCATATGATCGTTATTACCTGGACCAACCCCAACAATGTACAGTTTACCTTCCATAGAAAATGAAGATTGTTTGAATAATTTATCCCTTATCTTACTTTATGGTATTCAATTTGAACTCATTATGTAGTGATTGCACTACTGCCTTACAATCATTATCTTTTACAACAAATGCCAAGTTTAGTTCTGAGGAACCTTGTGCAATCATCATAACATTGGAATTTGATTTTTGTGCAGCAATGAATACTCTGGATGCGATTCCAACTTTACCTCTCATTCCAGAACCAATCACGGCAATTATAGCAACATTTGGAATTGTTTCAATTTTTTTAAGAGTGGTTCCAAGTAGATTAATTTCTAATGCATTTTCTGCTTTTGGAAGATCTTCTTTTCTTACAACAATAGTTATGCTTGACTCAGATGGATTTGATGATACCATCATTGCGTTAATGTTATTTTTGGCAAGAACTGAAAAGATTTTTGCAGCAGCACCAGGTCCTGCAAACAATATACCGCCGGTTAAATCAAGTAATCCTACTTTTCTAATTGCAGACACACACTTTACAGAATCTTTAGATTTAGAATTAGGTAATGTAACAAGAGTTCCTTGGTTGTTCACATCAAAACTACTTCTAATTCGCATTGGAATTTTTTTAGACAATAATGGTTCAAATGTTCTTGGATGGATCTGTTTTGCACCAAATCTAGCCATCTCAATTGCTTCAGCATATGAAACTTGTTTGAGGAGTTTTGCATTTTTTATCAATTTTGGATCTGCAGTCATCATTCCTTCAACATCACTCATTAGCCAGATTTCGTTTGCGTCAATACATGATGCAATTATTGTTGCAGTATAATCAGAACCTCCACGACCAAATGTGGTGGTATGATCATGTTGATCTGCTCCTGCAAATCCAGCTACAACGGGAATACTGTTTTTTGATAAATGTTCATTAATTATTTTTGAGAGACGAATTCTTGTTGTGTCCATTAGAGGTCTTGAATCACCAAAATTAGAATCAGTAACTATTCCTGCTTCTCGACCACTCAATGGTACAGATTTATTTTTTAATTCTTGTAATGAAAATGATACCAAATCAATTGATAATTTTTCACCAAAAGAGATTAGATAATCGTATGAACGTGGTGTCACTTCCCCTAGTAAAATTAATCCACGAACTAACTCTTCTAATTCAGATAAATCAGAATTAAGTTTATTTGAAAGTGATTTTAGAATTTTAGGATTAGTAACTAAATGTGCAGCAAATTGTTTATGCTTTTGAGATATCTTTGCAAGCATTCTGTTTGCATCTTTTTTATTTCCTTTTTCTATTAATGATGATATCTGAATTAACTCATCAGTAATTCCATCTACTGCTGAACACACAACTACAGTTTTGTTCTTTTTTGCTATTTTATCTACAGTTTTTGCTACGTTTTTGATATCTTTGACGGTTGCCAATGATGTTCCACCAAATTTTACTACTAATTTCAAATCTGTTTCACCCGAACAATTGGTCTTAAAATTCTAACTCTCAACACGAGGAGCCAAATAGAAATGAATTTGACCTAAATTTGAAACCTTGAATTCAACTCTTAGAGGTTTTGCGGTAGAATATTCACATGTAACAACATCAACACTACTACCAACAGCCTTGATTATGGGATTTAGATATTCCAGGCTGTATGTACCTGTACTTTCTTGTTTTACAGATAATTCCTGAATTTCATCTTGGGTACTTTCTAATGCAATATCAACTTCTCCAGAATCACCCTTACCAGAAAATGTGGTAGAAGATTCACTAGAAGTGATGGTTAGGTAATCAGAGACCACTTGCACATCTCCAAGAATTTTATCCAATGCAGATGAAGTTAGTGATATTTTTGTATCATATGGAATTTTTGGTAGTGGAGTATCGGATGCAGAGCTTTCAATTAATCGCATTTTGTATTTTTTATTTTTACCTATCGTAACTAGAAGCATATTATCATCAGATATGTTAATTTCAATTGAATTAGTTTTATCAGATCTTTTGATTAGTTTTGAAAACTCATCAATACGAACTCCGAATTTTATATCACTATCACAGTTATATTTTTCAAATGCAGAATTTGGCCAGTTAATATCAATTAATGCTACATGAGAAGGATCCATTCCTCTAAAGGATATTCCTTCCACGGTTGCCTCAAATGTAGCCTCTTCTACAAGTGTAGAAATTGCAGAGATGATTGCCTTCCACTCTTCTGCTCCATTTGTCTTAGCTGAAAAAACCAAATCATTATTTTGTCGTGAGTGCTAAAGTTAAACCTTATGCGTAATTTCGCCAAGTGTGTTTACATTTTGTGCATCTAAAGAATTGTGTTGTAGGTTCATCAGCACTTCTTGTTTGAAGCATCCACCATACAGCCTCTCTATGATTACAATCTTTATTTTCACAATCAATTTCCATTGTTGGTAAAACATCTTTCCCTTCATTTTCTTCTAATACAAGAAAATCAGATTCTGTTTCTTGTGTGGCAGATTGTTTTTCTATTTTTGGTCCACCTTCAGTATAATTGCATTTTGGACAAGTTAGAACTGAAGTAGTGGAATCTTTTTTTAGCCTGACATCACAGGTAGGACAGAATTTCATCTAGAAAAATCACTTTATTTTTGAGTTGATTAGTTTTTTTAAACTTTCAACTTCAGCAATCGCAGTATCTGCTGCTGCAGAAATTTGAGCCATTGGGTTGGATTGTGAATTAACTCTCATCCATATTTCATTGGTTAATGGATGTTTGATTATAACACCTGCAAAATCTGTATTTTTGTCTTTTAGTAGTTCGTGTTGGATAATGTAAAGAGCACCTATATCAGCATCTTTAATTTGTAAACTTGCCTCTTTTTTATCTGAATTAATTAATTGAATGTTCAATTGATCAAAAAAGAACTTATTGTGGATATAAATCAATGTCAATTATGTCCGAAACTCAGATTTCAACAATAACTCTTGGTAAAGAAAAAGATGAATTCACAAGTGATGAGAAAATTACCATTACTGCCAGATTTTCACTTACAGGAGGATTAAGAGATGCATTTAATGAAAAAAATTGGACACAAGCATATGATGAAAATGATAATACTATCAAACTAAAGTATGGTATCAAATTGGCAAAAGGAGGTATTCGAAAACATGAATTGGGTAAGCCAGTAGACACATACAGAAAGGCATCAATTTTTTGGACTAGAAATCCAAAGTTGGTAAATCCAATGAAAGATAGAAGAATATGGGTTCAGGTAGCAAAGAATTTTGAGCCATTTATTGCATTAACTGAAGAGGATGTACAAAAGGAATTTTTTGACTTTGAAGAAAAATTCACATTTAATGCCTCAGAATTAGGAACTGGTAATCATAAAATTTCTGCAGAAGCATTTGCTTCATGGGAAACACATCCTTACATCAAGAAAGGAGATGCTAAGAATCAATCTAACGAGATTGAAATAAGTATTAATTAGTTGAATTTGGTGTTATAGTATGGCAAAATACGATGGATTACTCGGACAACCAGTTTTGGAAGTTGAAGAACCAGATAAAGAAGGTGGAATTACAATAATTCTCAAAGATAATAGATTCATGTTCATTAAAGTAGTAGACGGTAAAATTGACACGGTCTCAATCCCGGAGTGATTTGAAATGGCAAAATTTGATGGAATAAGAATGCAGGATATAATTGAAGTTCAAGATCCTGATGCAGAAGGTGGCTTGACTTTAGTTTTCAAAGACGACATACGATTAAAAATAAAAGTTGTTGATGGAAAACTAGTTTCTGAATCAATCCCAGAGTAGATTAATCAATTAGAGTTTTTGCATACTGAAAAATCATTTCTTCTTGTACAAATGACTGAATTGACCCATGTCTTTGTGTTCTGACATGTTGTATAGCATCTTCGGCAGACATTTTTTCATATTTTATCAAATAACAGGCAAGAATTGTTCCGGTACGTCCTAAACCCGCTAAACAGTGTACCATTACGGGTTCGTCATTTTCAATTTTTTGATGAACATAATCTACAGAGTTTTTCAAATCATCAAAACTTGGTACACCCATATCATCAGATAACACATGTAGATAGTTCATTTCGTTTACCCAATTTTCATCTAATGGTTCCTCTCTAATTGTTACAATTGTCTTAACACCTTCTTCTTGCATCCATTCAATTTCTTTTTTTGATGTAGGAATTGCACTTCCTGCAAGTTTACCATCAATCAACCAAGAAAAATTATCTGGTCTTCCAGTAAGTTTTCCATGAAGTTTACGTTTGGCATCACCAATTTTGGTCATAAGATATGCAATATGAGATCATAATATAAGATAAAAGATAATAAAAAGAAGTTTTTGTTGGACTTAATCGACTAATTCAGTCCAACCTTTGACGAAGACAGAGTTTCTATATAGCGGGACAGGTTGTCCTACTGTAAAGTCCATTGGTCTCATCCAGAAGATTGCTTTTGTTGGGCAAACTCCGATGCATGCACCGTCGGTGATACATCTTTCAGGATAAAAGACGAATGCTTTTCCTCTTTTCCAGCCTTCGACTGGTTTTACTCTTAAAACATCAGGTCCTAAAGATGTACAAATTTCAACACATAGAGCGCATCCAATGCACATTTGTTCTCCAATGTCTGGAAGAATTGCTACTGGCATGAAAAATTATGTTAATTTGATCTTAATATAACTTACCTCAAAATCGCGAATTATAACGCCGTTTGAATTTTTTATAACACTGTTTGAAAAAATTATTTTTCAAATGTTATTTTTGATCGATCAGAAATTGTAAATTTTTTCAATTCTGCATTTTCAAGAATTTGACGACCATTTGGAAGAACCCAATCATTTTCTTTTTTCCCAGCCAATGCAAAAATGATCAAAATTGAACTTGAAAATGAAATATTTTTTGCGAGTAGCATGAGAATTGCATTTACAAGCCTTCCAGAATCTGCATCATTAGAAAGTGTATTGTATAATCCATTTATTGAATCAAAAATTACTAAATGAGGTTCTATTGTAAGCTTTGTAAAAATCTTAGGAAGGATTTCATTTATTTTTGAGTCTAATGTAGAAAATAAGGTCAGATTAGGGATTGTGAGAATTTTTGACTTAACATATCCTGAAAAAAGAAGATCAAGATCAAGATATAGAACAGGTAAATTTTGTTTTAATGTGATTTCTTGAATTAGTTTTATTTTAGAAAATGCATTTTCATAAAAAAATAGATGAGAACTAGATGGGATTAAGCGTTCTTCTAATAATTGAAAATTTTCAAATGTTGCATGGTTTTTATCCAACAGTAATGATTTTTGAATCGGATATATAATGAATTTTGAATCAATTTCTAAAGAATTTCAGACTGATAAGATCTATCTGAATAATGCATCAGTTTCAGTAATGCCTAAAGTAAGCATAGAAGCAATGAAACAATTCCTCATAGATTATTCAGAAATGGGACCAGATTCTCCAGAATCTGAAATTTTCATAAAAGGATTATGGGAGAAAACACGAACATCAATTGCAAAAGTGGTAAAGTGCCATCCTGATGAAATTATTATTACACAAAGCGTAACTGATGGAATAAACATTGTAGCCAATGGAATGAAATTTGAAAATGATTCCAATATTGTGATTAGGGGAGGAGAACACGAACATCATGCAAATTACTTTCCTTGGTTGAAACTTGGAAAGAGGATTGATGTACGAAGTTTGCCAGTTAATGATAATGGGGGGTTTGAATATTCAAATTTAAAAAAAATATTAGATGAAAAAACCAAATTGATGGCGTTAAGTCACGGCTTATACAATTCAGGTTTAATCCTGCCAGTAAAAGAAATTGGAAAAGAATTACAAAAAGAGAATGTATCATATTTTTTGGATACAGCCCAAACTGTGGGATGTATTGGTGAATTTGATTTTGCAGATACTGGATGCGATTTTATGTCGTTTAATGGTTCCAAATGGCTGTGTGGTCCAATGGGTACAGGAGTGTTCTATTGTAAACGAGAATCAAGTGATCTGCTAGAACCATCCAATATTGGAGGGGAAACTGCAGAAACAAATGAAAATGGTGAATTAACATACAAAGAATTACCTGATAGATTTCAAGCCGGATTTAGAAATTATGTAGGATTAGCAGGAATGGAATCCTCAGTTACATTTTTGCAAAATTTAGGATGGAACAGTATTAGAAATCACATCATAAATTTATCAAACTTATTCATAGATGAGTTAGGAAAGATTCCTGAATCAAAAGTTTTTGGTCCAGAAGATGAAGCTGAGAGAACAAGTATAGTTTCATTTGAGATTGAAAAACAGAACCCTGAAAAAATTGTTTCAGAATTATCTCAAAAAGGAATAATCATTGCAAAAAGAGAAATTTATGATAAACCAGTATTGAGAATTTCTCCTCACGTATACAACACAAAAGATGAGATTTTGGAGTTAGTAGAAGAATTAAAGAAATTATGATTTTTCTTGTTGTTCAATTACTAGCATTGTTAAGGTAGATTGAA
>JAOLYM010000005.1 GCA_028343435.1 Candidatus Nitrosopelagicus sp. | reverse complement strand
TAAATGGTGCTAAAATTTTTAATTCAGTATTAGAAAATACTGATCTTGAAAATACTGATCTTTCAAATTCACATTTGAAAAATTTGGACTTCACAAAAACTATCTTACAAAATACAAAATTCACTGGAGCTAGAATTGCCCATTCAACATTTGACGGAATAGATTTTTCAACATTAGAAATTCACGGTAGTTCACTTTCACCAACAGAAATTACATCCAGTAGCATAAAAAATTCTATTTTTTCAAAAATGAACATGAAAAGCGTTGATTTTACAGGTAAAAAAATATCTACAAGTGATGGTCGTATATCATTAATTACTGGTTCTGATTTATCTAATTCATCATTTGTAGATTCTGATCTAACAGTTACTATATTCTCTCGAAATATGGATATTGAAGGTCTTGTTAAAACGTATGATAATATTCCAAAAAATCAATTTAGAGATTTATTGTCTGTAAAATTAGATTACGCAAAATTCAAAAATGTAAATTTATCTAATAATGAACTAGTATACATTAATTTACGTAATTCAGAATTTATAGATTCTAATTTAAAAAATATATCTTTCAAAAATTCTGATTTATCATATTCATCAATAATTAATTCTAACTTAGAAGGCGCTAACTTAGAAGGTGCCAACTTAGAAGGCGCCAACTTAGAAGGCGTCAACTTAGAAGGCGCCAACTTAAATTGCATAAATCATGTTATTTGCAATTAAATTCGTATATCAAAAATTAACAAATAATTAACTATATTGTTAGGTCTTGAGGGTCTTTCTTTCTTGTCTTTCAGCTACTATCATGCCTGCAAAATATAATGCAATCATTGGTAATGATACAAACCACATTGTTACTCCACTGCCATCTGGCGTGATTACTGCACCAAACACTATGATGGCAATTATTGCATATCTCAAATTCCTTCTCCAAAATTTGGCATCTACTAATCCTGATAGACTAATTGCATACATTATGAGTGGTAGTTGAAATGATATTCCAAATGCCAACAAGAATTGTAAAACAAATGTTACAAAGTCCATGATATTCAAAAATGTGACTAACCCTGCAGATTCTCCATATCTATAAAGAAAATCTAAAATGAATGGAATAACTGCCGCATATGAAAATGTACACCCTGTAATGAATAATCCCACGGCAGGCAGTGTGATGGAGCGGCCTACATTAATTTCTCTTTCTTTTAATGCAGGTCTCAAAAATGATATGAACTCTCTGACGATGATTGGTATGCTTACAACAATTCCAATCAACGCTGCAATGTATACTTGAGAGAAAAATGCCTGCCCTGGCGCAGTTTGAATTAATTGAACTCCTTCTGGAACTAATTCTCCTTTCATTACATTTGTGAATTGTGCTGCAATGTTGTTTAGCGGTTCTGGATACGGATAATACAATGTAACTTCTATGACCTCAAAAGGTGTTGCATGAAATGTTAGAATGAATACTGTAATTACTAAAATTGAAATTATAGAACGTATTACTCTTTTTCTTAATTCTTCAATGTGTACGTTTATCCCGCTAATCTCTGACATTCAAATTTCCTAATGTCATATCCTAAACAAAAATGTTTCAAATTTCCTAGGTAGGGATTGGGAGAAGTTTTGCTTCTGGATAGCCCCATTCTTTTAACTTCTCTTGTGTTGTATCATGTAGCTCAATTGTTATTATCGGATTAATTGTAAACTCTTCTTTCAATTCTTTTGCTAATTTGGCAATATCTTTTGCAGAATAGATTTCTTTTGAATCTACTAAGAAAATTCTTTCACCTTTTTCATATTCATTACCCCCAAACTTTTTCTTAAGAGATTTTGTAATAGGAGGTAAATCCTCTCTTTCGATATTATTATAATAGTATGTTATGCCTTGTTTTGATTCGTAGTCGTGTGGAGTTCCTGCTTTGTAAAGGAATACTCCAAAAAATATGGCATCTTCTTCTGGTTCTTTAGAACATTTGATATCCCAATTGAGCACCTTATCCTCATCATGATCTACTTTTTCCATCTCTTCTGGAGTTAATTTCCAATAACGAAATTTTGCCATATGACGCAATAATTTTGCCATTATAAAATCAATTGCATATATTCTAGATCATTTTTTAAAAATTTGAGTTTAAATTATAGGATTTGATGAATTACTAGATAATTTTCATCATAAATTATATTTTATAATAAAATTACTCCATGATTTAATATTCAAAATTTTATATCCTATATCACTAGTAAGTTTTGAACTTTTATTCATTATCACTCTTTCAATAATCTTATTTTTTTGTAAAAGTTTTAAACTGACTGAAATAGTTGATCCTGATTTTTTAACTTTTTTTGCAATTCTATTTGGAGTCATTGCTTCATTGCAACTCGTTGCTTCCATGATATATCTAAAAACATCATTATTTGTTTTATTTCGTAATAATGTGATTAACGCTCTATCTTTTTTTGGAATATTTTTCAGAAAATATTTTCCACGCATCATTCCTTCTTTTTCTATTTCTCCATTTTCTATTAATTTTATTATATAATGTGAAACTACGCCGTTGCTTAGAGTTGTTTCACGCACAATTTCATTATATGATATTCCCGGTATTCTTTTAATTAGTTCAACAAGAATCTCTTTTCTCATAGTTCTACATTGCCTTTTCTATTAATATTCGACAATAGTTCATTTGAAAACTGTACTAGTTTGAATTCTAAATTTCCTATTTAGTATATATTCAAAAAATCCTAAAAATTTTCACATGAGATCCATATTGATAGCATTCACCTTTTTCTTAGTTTTCACCGTTAGTCTCACTCCTGCAGCAATGAGTGCTCCTGATTATCCCCCAACCCCTTCAGACGCTGAAGATACCAATCCTGGAAAAAATCCTGTAGATGAAATTAAAAAAGCTACAAAAGATTCCAGTTATTATGGAACTGCAAATAATGAAAATGCACGAACTCCATATGATAATTATCGTGGTGGATTTGATGGTGCTGCCGAAGCTGAATCAATTAAAATGTGGTTCTGTGGAAATAATCCCTTTGGGAATACTTCTCAGGGTGCAGGCGCATACAGCTATATGTTTGATGGACGGAATTCATTCAATGCTACCGCGCCAGGTTTAATTGATCAAAATGAGTTACGCCAATCTGTAATTCAAAAATGTATGAAATCTGAAAAATATATTGATTGGCACACCACTGATACTGTTTATGTTGTAATTTATGCACCTGGATTTAATGAAGATCAATTAAAGACGGATTATATTGGAAACAAACAATACAACGAAATTTTTTGTACTTCTGATGCAAGTCCTACGGTTGGTATGTGGAGTAATGAAGGTGGACGAACGGGTGCTGGATTTGGTTACCAATCATGGATAGCAGATAATGGTGGTTCTGATTTTCATAAAAGTATCTACACTCCTTACAAAAAATTTGGTTCTTCTTCAAATGATGGATCGTTTAAAACTGACCGAAGTGAATGGTCTAATGACTTCTATCCTGGATACATGGCATGGTGGTCAAATCAAGATAATGCAGGATTAGCCGCTGTAAAAGGAATTAAAGAAATTGGAACTGACACTGGTGTATTTGCAGGCTCTGTATCTTTGTCTGGAATAAAACGTTTCATAGCTCTCCCTGAAAAATATTCTTTTGGTGTGATTAATGGTGATTACAATAAACAATTTACATCCGGCAGTGACCGCTCTAATACAAACAACATTGGCAGTAAAATTTGTAGTATTCAAACTGACCGAACCGGAGCATTTACAATTGCATGGGAATATTCTGAAGACAAGTTTGTCAGTAAAACTGCATACTATACAATGAAAGAAGGTGAAGTAAACTTTGGAGATGATTATGTTACTATGGATCAACAAGTTTCTGTTGTCCTAAAGGATAGGGATGTGTCAAGCCGTCCATGGGATTCAACTCCTGTTGAAGTTCATGTTTGGTCCGATTCTGATAAAGGAGGAATTCAACTGGAACTAAGACATGAACGTGATTGGTGGGTAATGCAGGCTGATGATCAAACATTTTACGGAACTCTTTTCTTATCACCTGATCAAGAATCATTAGATCAAGAAACATCTGGAAAAGGTGGAATTCGCTGTTATCAGGGTGAATGCTATGAAAGGGGAAGTGCACGACTTCACGCACAACCTGGTGACCATATCTATGTACATTACAAAGATTACACATTGCCGAAACCATTTGGAATTGACGGCTGTACCATGTCATCTTCTGACTGGACTATTGACACTGAACCATTTGATTGCGACCATTTAGATATCTACAATTTTGCAAAAGTAAAGGAATCAACTCCATTATCTGAAGTTTTTCTAACTAATGTTGGTATACTTCCATATGAAAAACCAAATGTCAAGGAACTAAATGAAATAAATTCTGATATTAATTTGTACGAACGACTTGTTCAAACTGAAGAAAATCGTATTGAAAATATGGGATATGATATCTCTAAAGAAAATATGAGTAAATATTCTTTCAAATATGATGGATTAATTACTAAAATCAGTGATTTAAAAAATGACGCAATTGAATTAAAACAGAGACTTACTGATTACAAACTTCCAAACAGCTCAAAAATATTCATTGAAAATGAAGAAGTAAAAATTATTGGAACCTTTGTAAGTACCAGTTATGCTCCAAATCAATTTGTATTTGCTGTACAAGCTGAACATGTAGAAACAGGCCAAGTTGTTTATGTTGATATGTCACAAAAAACTAATATCACAAAAAAGAAATCCGTTGATGTCCAAATAGGATGGACTCCTAAACTATCCGGCGAATATATATTAAAATTGTATGTCATGGATGGAAGTACAATGGGCGCAGTTTTGAAAGACCCTATAATTAATCATATACACATAGAGCCAATAAACACTAATCTTGCTTCTGGTCCTGAATCTACAAAAAATTAAAAATGAGTTATTTTGAAAATTTTTAACTTGACGATTAAACTTTTTCTCATACCTCTTACTGTGATTGTATTAATGGGGTTGTTACCTGACTCATTTTCTGAAACTGAATTAAAGACTGTCACAATATTTGTTGAGCCTCCACGTGGTTTGATAATAACCGAAGATATCCAATCTGATGAAAATACTCCTATTCCTCAGAACTCACCTAATTCTCCAACTGAAATTCCTACTGCGTTTGTTACTGGTAATGAATATGCAATAAACAGTAATGCAATTTACATAAACACTCAAGAGGGAATATCTCTTAACAATCTTCTAATTGAACAAATTGACACTGAAAGAAAAAATGCTGAACATACTGATGATTTTTGGTCAAGAACTGATCAAATGATTATGGGAAATTTCGGTGTAATCAATGCATTACAAAATCCTTTCACTGAAAATAATTATCATTTTGAAGGTCAAAAACACACTGAAAATACAAATTCAAATCTTGAATATTTTGTTCAGGAACGAGGGTATGACGTGAATAGTTTAGAGAATATTCCAAATCACATGGTAACGCCTAAGAAATACGATCTTTCTAGGGCTGTAAGCAAAGAAGTAACTAACCCCCTATCTGCTAACTTAGATGTTCAACATGTGCGTGATCTTAGAGACGTTTCACCTAATGCTTTTGATTTTACACCTCAACAAGAAATGCAAATGTTTCGAGAATCTGTAAAAAATACTTCATTTGATGTTGTTGGCGCGTTAATGCCAACTTTAATTGTTGATGAATCTTGGTTTGAACCTGAATCTAACACACAAACAAATTCTAAGACAGGAAATGATGAAAAACAAAATATTTCTCAAAATATTGGCGAATCCCAAAAACAAGCAGAAAGAAAACAGATTGAAGATGAAAATATATTTCAAGAAACTTCTCACATTAAAGATCTAATAACTACTTCTGATTATGCGCCAAATTATGACCTTCAACAAAATCCATCGTTTCCTTTATCTGAATTCATAACTTCTCTTACAATGTTCACTAGTTCTTTCATCGCATGTAATTTGGTTATTAGATATTATCAAAAACCTATCACAACTACATTATCTTCAACTACCATTGAATCTAAAAATGATTATCTAATTGAAGTTGAATCTCTTCTAAATCGTGCTACACACTTGTATGAAAAAAATAATGTAAAAGATGCGTATGAAAAATTAAGTCAGTCTATCAGATTATTTTATTCAAATAAACTTGAATTGGAAAAAGAAATCATCACTTCAGATCTTTTACCATTAATGAAACACTTTGATAGACATGAAAAATTATTAGTTGAGGAAAGTCTTCATTTATCTGATATGATTGAATTTGCAAAACATACTGAAAAAGATAATAGATTTGAACAAATTATGACTGAATTCTCAAAAATTATTAGAAAAGAGAAAATTTAGATATTTTTACTTTGATTCATGAATAAAATAATTATATTTTCTGTTTGCATTTTATTATTTTTCATATCTTTCACTTATTCTGGATATGCTGCAGCTGAAACATCATCTGAACCTGAAATTACAGTTCCTGATTTGGTACTTGATTTCAGTGATGACAAAAATTGGTATGGTTTAAAATCTGGCGAAACACCATATTGGAAAATAGAAAATGGTGTTGGAAAATTCAATATTCAACCCGGAACTTTGGACCCTGGAAAAAGGCAATTAGATTCTGCATCAATTGATTTTGAAAATCTCTTAGGTGAAAAGATTGGCGAAGATTGGGTTTTAAGGTATAAGCTTACTATTGATGAGTTTAAAATGGGCGGTGATTCCTCATGGTCCCAATTATTGATTGGATTGTTTTCAAAGCCTACCTCTGGAACTGCATCGGACATTACACATGGAGATGCGAAACAATGGGGATTGGGTACTGCATTCATGACAGGTGTAGATATGAAACGTACAATGCTCATGTATGATTTAGGATTTTACTTGGAATGGCATTCTCAACCCGAAAAAGGCTCATTTGAAAATAAAAAATCACTTCCTGGTGAGAATAAAACATACTGGGTTGAATATAGAAAAATGAACAATTTTCTTACAGTAAGTATTTTTGATGATAGTTCCTTTGAAAGAGAAACATTGGTTGAAAAACAACATACAGAGGGATGGGCTAATGTAGACAATCTAAAATATTTTAGATTATTTCCATTAATTGAAACAAATACTTCTAATGGTGTAATCTCCGGAACCATTGATGATATTGAATTTTATAATAATAAAAAATATGTAACAAAAAACTTTGATGAAAAAGAACTTGAAGAAATAAAATCATTTGAAGATAGATTAAATGAGTTATTTGATAAACAAAATCAATCAAGTATTGATAAAGAAAATAAAAAATTTGAAAAATTAAAAAGAGAATCTATTCCTGAATGGTTAAAATTCCCTGCAGGTATGTGGTCTGATTCTAAGTTATCTGATAATCAATTTTTTCAAATAATTGAATATCTAATTCAACAGGATATTCTTGCAATTCCACTTTCAAATTATGAATTATTTGATGATACCTACAAACCCCAAACCGTAACAATTCCTTCTGATCCTGAATGTACTAATTGTTTAGAAACTAAATTGATAACTCTTAGATGGATATTACCTGAAGAACTTGCAAAAAAGGGCTCAAATCCTCAGATATTCATTCAAAGTCCTGCTAATCAAGTTACTAGTCTTAGTGCTACCAGTACTGATTCAATCTCCTATGAGATAACAAATGAATTTGTTCCTGGACTTTATGATGTGGATATAATCTATGCAAATGAGAAATTTTCTGCACCATCATTCATGTTACTAGAAACTGAAATTCCAAAATTACCATTCTGGATAAAATATGATGCAAAAAAATGGTCACTAGATGAAACATCAATTCAAAATTTTAAAGACATATTGGATTTTTTGATTCAAGAAAAATTTATCGATATTGAACCTTCTGAATTTATAATTCCTGAAACTATTCCTCCATTAACTCAAAAACAAATACTTCTAACATACTTCCCTACAAATGATGAAAAAAATACATTTGAACCGTTAACTTGGAAATACTTTGAAGATTATTCACGAGGTATTTTTCAGTATAGAGCTCAAGAATCTATGTCTATTCAAACTTCTGTAGGAAAAATATTATATGATATATCAAGACCTTATGATCCAATATACAATGAGAATCAAGTTCCGTACATTCTCATGGAATTATACCAGTATGAATCAAATGAAGATGCAAAATCATTTGTTGATAAACATCCTCGTGTGTACAATGCATTCTTTGATCAATCTGATATGAGTGGAACCTCGGATTTAACTGGGGATTGTATGTACAACAATCAAAAAAATATTGTCGAAGCAAGTATGGATGAAATACATATGATGATTTGCATTTATGAGGACCTTGCATTATTAATTACAGTTTACGAAGATTATCCGAACGTTAATTCCTCTTTGGTGTTTTACATAGCAGATATTATGTTTAAAAAAATTCACGATGGTAATGAAAATCCAAAATTAAATGAAATTCTAAAACAAAATAGTTTTGAAGTTAACCCTGAACAAAAACATGAATCTTCTTCACCTGAATCAAATAATCCTTCACCTCAAAATGATTCTGAATTATCTGGTGCAACATTAGGAATTCAAAATTTCACTTGCATAAAAGATGATTTTGGTATGATCGAGATTAACGGTGAATTTGCAAATTCTGAAAAATTTTATAACAAAATAGTTTTCAGCATAATTCTAAAGTCATACGATGGAACAAAATTGGCACAAGGTGATTCTGAAATTCTAAATGTTGAACCATTTGAAATACGTCAATTTGATGGATATGTGGAATTAACTAACCCATTTTACGAATGTAGTGCAGTCATAAATTGGGATAAATCTGAATAGTTTGTTCTAACCTTGTACTAATTCGAAAACCAAAACATATGCCTCTTTTTAATAACTGATTTTTTGACAAATTTTATGCAAATACGAAAGTATGCAATACTAGGTTTATTCGCAGCAATACTCCTATCTGTCCCAAGTTCAGGTCTTGCAAACGCAGAATCTGTTCCAAACTGGGTTAAGACTAACGCAGGTTGGTGGGCAAGTGGAGATATTGATCAACAATCGTTTATTCAAGGAATTGAATATTTGGTTAACCAAGGAATTATCTCAGTTCCTGTCCAAAAAGTTTCTGGTGAAAGATCTGAAACTGTACCTGACTGGATTAAAAATACCGCAGGTTGGTGGGCAGAAGATGCAATCTCTGATGCTGAATTTGTTAGAGCAGTAGAGTTTCTAGTCTCTGAGAATATTATTTCCGTACAAGTTGATGCACTAAATGAAATTAAAATGCCAACATCTATCGGTAAGACCATAACTCTTGCAAAGTCTCCTGAAGGAACTAACTTTGATGAAAAAGAAATGGACTTTTACGATGAAGATGATTATCAGTTTGCAAAAAAACATGGTGATGGAATGGCATACCCTGGTGTCGTAATTGACGGTGAAAGAAGCGCAGTACATGTTACTTATGCTGACACCGTCAACGGAGATACCAATATTTTATTTACATCGACATATGATGGAGGAAACACTTGGACTGACCCAACAATTGTTAACGAACCTGGTGAAGCAAGCCGACCTCACATGGCCGGTGGTGCAATGTTGCAAGTAGGACCAAATGGTGAAATTTATGCACTGTATGGTCATTCTATCAAAGACAAAAAAGTCATGGATGAAGGATTTGGACATGGTTATTCATATTCAATCCTTGCACGTTCTGATGACGGTGGAAAAACATGGCCAATGCACACATTGATTGGTGATCCAAATACTCACTATCATGATGCTGCAAATGGAATGATGCATTCAAAAACATTTGAAAGCTTTTCTATTCGTGATGACGGACGTGTTTATGTTGCATGGCTAGACTCTAGAGGTCAGCAAAATGGCGGTTATACAACAGGACAAGTACGCATGCAACACTCTGACACTAATGGAGAATCATTTTCAAAATCTGTTATAGTCAAAAACAAAGTCTGTCCATGTTGTGCAACTGATATTTGTTCAAAAACTACAGGTGAAACATTTGTCCAATATAGAAATGTAGTTGGAAATTATGGTGAACCAAACTATCGTGATATTGTTGTCTCAAAATCTGATGATCACGGCGCAATCTGGAATCCACCCGAACTTGTAGGTGATGACGGATATGAGACAAATGGTTGTGCTCACACAGTCTCCTCTATGGCTCTTGATAGTAATGGTTACTTGCATGCCGCATGGTATACAGGTGGTCGTTCTAATGCAGAAGGACCTGGTCTTTACTATGCAGTAAGCAAAGATGATGCTGAAACATGGTCTTATCCGCTAAAAGTCTGGGGTGAAACATTCTTCCCTCCTGCTCACATCAAAATAACTGTTGGAACTGATGATATCCCAAGAATGGCATGGTCCGATAGAACAGTTGATGGAGGAGCAGTCTATACCGCTGCAGTTAATCCAGATACTGGAAAACTCACTGAAGCACAG
Organism: Candidatus Nitrosopelagicus sp.; assembly: GCA_028343435.1. Lineage (GTDB taxonomy): Archaea > Thermoproteota > Nitrososphaeria > Nitrososphaerales > Nitrosopumilaceae > Nitrosopelagicus. Next base: position 56,722 of record JAOLYM010000005.1, on the reverse strand, counting down.
AAAGTTGGTGTCGGTGATAATGCTTGGATTAGTTCTGTAGGTGGTGTAACTGCAATGACTTGGAATAGTTCAAGCGTTTGGGTAGATGTGGATAAACTAGATGAAGATGGTGTTTTCGAAGACTGGAAGGATGGCCAATACTCCGGTGGAAATGTCAAGGATAAACAGACTAAAGGTGAAATCTTTGTTAGAATCTGGGATGACCGATTATAGGAAACTCCTATTTCTCACTTTTTCTATTCTCTTATTCACGTCTAGCGTAAGCGTTGCATATGCACAAGATGAACCAAAAACATATCCAAATTATCGTGCATATGATTATGACGGAAATACTGTAAGACTTACTGATCTTGAAGGTCAAGTTGTACTGCTAAATGTGTGGGCAACATGGTGTATGGAGTGTTTAGAAGAAATGCCATACCTTAACGAACTAAATAAAGAATATTCTACATCTGGTCTTAAAACACTCAGTGTAAGTATTGATACATTATCTCCTGACATTGTAAAAGAATTTGCTGACGATATGGACATGACCACCGACATATGGTACGACCCTCGCAATAATGCAACTCGTGAATTTAGAATGATGGGTCCTCCCATCACACTTTTGTTCAACGGAAATGGTGAATTAATCCATGAATGGAAAGGTCCAATTTTTGAAGGAACTGATGTTGAAATGCGAATTGAAAGTGCATTAGGACTAACAGGAATTACAGAATCCCAAGAACAAATACAGAACTTTGAATTATCTCAAATGGATCAACTTAGTATCGGTGTGGCATTTGCTGCAGGTTTATTGAGTTTCTTATCTCCTTGCGTTTTACCATTAATTCCAGCATATGCTTCATTTATCACCGGAATGAGTCTGAAAGAATTGTCTACTGCACAAAGTTCTGGCAAACCTGGAAAATTTAATCAAGATGAAATTACTGAATCTACAAGTGGTAATGAAGAAATCATAGGTCAATTCACATCAAAATTTAGAATACAAACAATGGTATTGTCAAAAGGACTTTTGTTTGTTTTAGGATTTTCAATAATTTTCATCATATTGGGATCTGCTGTTTCTTATGCTGGAACAATGTTTGATGAAGCGACATTGTGGATTGAAAGAATTGGTGGAATAGTACTTATTGCATTTGGACTCCATTTGATTGGAATTTTAAAACTAAGTAAACTAAACATACAAAAGTCCATGAATTTCCAAAATCGTTCTACAAAAAACATTGGTTCGTTATTTGTAGGGATGGCATTTGGTGCAGGATGGACTCCATGTATTGGGCCAATTCTTGCAGGAATTCTAACTATGGCTGCCACTAGTTCAAGCTGGGTTGCAGGAACCTCACTTCTAATTGCATATTCTGCAGGATTAGCAATTCCGTTTATTATATCGGCATTGGCAATTGATCGTTTCATGACATTCTTTAATCGAATAAAGCGTTGGATTGGTTGGATTGAACGTGGCAGTGGAATGTTACTCATAGGAATTGGAGGTTTGTTACTTACTGGTTCGTTATCGGTTCTTGCAACATATTTTCCAAATACTGAGATTAATCTTGATTCGCTTTTACATCCAATGTCTACTCTAAAACATACTAGTTAGAACAGAAACTTTGTGAATTAATTGAGTTTGATTCTTTTATTCTTTCAAGCTGTAATCTCTTGATGTCATCTATTCCTAGATATTTTTTCATTATCTCATATTCTTGTCTTTCAAATTCATCACTACTCATTCCTATGTAAAATTCAGCCTTTGCAGTAAGCATTGAGTTCTGCATACTTTCTTTTGGTATTCCATAAAAGATGTATGCTGCAAATTTTCCTTCTTTTAATTTATTTTCTGGAATTGTAAATGCAAATGAATCATCTTCCAAAATGTGAACTCCATCTGACATGACCATTCTATAATCTGTTGGAAATGGATTAATTTGATAAACCCACAGGATTGCCGGATATCCTTTTTGTATTCCCAAATTTACAGCCTTTCCTTCTTCAAAATTCACTTTACCGGAAATCACAATATTTTTTGATTCTTCCAATTGATTATTTTCGTGAACGATTTTATCAAGTGAGATTGTTTTATCACATGCAAAAAGATGTTTTAGTGACTCTGGAATCTCACGCTCTTCAGCAACACTTGAAGCCGACAAAGCGGGTATTACTCCTATGGATACTATCAAAGTAAACACTATTGATCTGTAAATATTGGATTTAATTTTCAATAATCAAAAGTAAATTATTGAAAATATAAGCGTCCAAACTACTAGTCACTAGTGCCAAGTCAATATTTTTAATTTTTGACTTTAGATAGAGCACTTAAATTATTTAACACAGACAAAACATCATGCCTAATTTCCAAGTTAGTGTTGTGATTGAAAACAAACCTGGAATCAGTGATCCTGAGGGTGACACTATACTTAATGATCTTGTATTAAAAGATAAAAGCACAAACATCACCAAAATCCGTTCCGGCACTATTTTGAAATTTTCTATAACTGAAAAAAATGAACAAGATGCCAAAGATGCAATTGTCAAAACTTGTGATGAACTTAGAATTTACAATCCTTTGGTTAGTAAAGTCACTGCTACTGTAGAAGAAACTTAATTTCCACCAATGCTCTTTATTGTTCCGTCAACTAAAATTTGGTCTCTTAAATAACTCGCAAGATCTGTTTGGGTTATGACTCCTACTAGTTTCTCACTATCTAAAATTAACAATCGACGAATGTTATTATTCAGCATTTTTTGAATAGCATCTTCTATCGTAGTAGTTGGTCCTACTGAACGAAATTTGTATGACATGATTTCTGAAATTTTAATCTCACTTGCTTTCTTATCTTCTGCTGCAATTTTACGAACAAAATCACTTTCGCTTAGTACTCCTTGAGGTTTTCCTTCATTCATTATTACTAGAAAGCTAATGTCCTTTTCGGCAATAATCTTGGCTGCATCTTGTGCAGTCTTATCATTCTCTATTGTTATGACATCTTTCTCCATAATGTCTCTAATTTGTCCCATAATGGAAATGTAAATTTCTTGAAATAAAAACATGTCATCACGAAATCAAATTTATACCACGAATTCAATCATAAATTGTGAAAGTCGGGGTTATTGTTTTTCCTGGCAGTAATTGTGATCGTGACATGCATCACGTATTGACGGATGTTTTTAACTTAAATGCAGAATTTTTCTGGCATGAAAAAAATCTCCCACAAGATATCGATGCTGTTGTTCTTCCTGGAGGCTTTTCATATGGCGATAGATTACGTGCCGGAGTTATAGCTGCACATAGTCCAATAATTTCCGATGTAAAAAAATTGGCTGAAAAAGGAATTCCAATTTTAGGAGTCTGTAATGGATTCCAAATTCTTGTAGAATCTGGATTACTTCCAGGAGTTTTGTTGAAAAATGAATCATTGAATTTTATGTGTGAATGGACAAATCTAATTGTAAATAATAACCAGACTCCTTTTACAAATAAACTGGAACTGAACCAAAAAATTCCAATTCCTATTGCAAACGGAGAAGGAAGATATTTTGTAGATGATGAATCTTTGAATGAACTAAAAAAGAATAACCAAATTGTTTTCTCGTATGAAAATAAGGTTAATGGTTCCGTTTCTCAAATTGCAGGTGTTTGTAATTCTGATGGAAATGTGGTTGGTATGATGCCTCATCCAGAACGTGCTGCTGAAAAAGCAATTAACCAAATTGATCATAAACCCTCTTCATTAATTTTTGAATCTCTTATTGAAACTGTGGGTATGAAAAATTGAGTTTTCAAGAACATGAAAAGCAGCATATTGAAAAAAATGTAAAACGAAAACTAACTGATACTGAATTACAAATACTTGCTGCAGAATGGTCTGAACATTGTTCTTACAAATCATCAAAAAAACATTTACGAATGTTACCCACTACTGGGCCTAACGTGATAGTTGAGAAAGGATATGATTCTGGTGTTTTAGATGTAGGTGATGGTTTTGTCGTGACGGTACATATTGAGAGTCACAATCATCCATCAGCTGTTGAACCATTCGGTGGCGCCGCAACCGGTGTAGGCGGTGTTATTCGTGATATATTGTCTGCAGGAACACGGCCAATTGCTTTGTTTGATGGATTAAGATTTGGAAATATTGAAAATGATGCACATGCACGATGGTTATTTAAAAATGCGGTATCTGGAATTGCAGATTATGGAAACTGTCTTGGTATTCCTACTATTGGTGGTGAAGTTGAATTTGATGAATGTTACAAAAATTATGCATTAGTTGATGTTGCTGCAGTTGGCTTTGGTAAAAAATCAAAATTAATTAAAAATCATGCTAATGTTGATGATTTAGTCTTATTGATTGGTGGTTCTACCGGGCGCGACGGCGTTGGTGGTTCTCAATTTGCATCTGATGCGTTAGAAGGAGAAGATCGTTCCGCAGTTCAAATCCCAGATCCATTTATTGAAAAATTAATCATTGAAGCGATTTTAGAATGTCGTGATGCAAACTGTATTAATGCAATGAAAGATTTGGGTGGTGGCGGTCTTTCTTGTGCAATATCTGAAACTGCAGAAAGTTTGGGAATAGGTATTGAACTTGATGTAAAAAATGTTCATTTACGTGAATCTGATTTATCTCCTGATGAAATAATGATATCTGAATCTCAAGAAAGAATGCTTATCATATCAGATCCAAATAATCTTTCAAAAATTAAAGAAATATGTGATAAATTTAGAATTCAATGTTCTGTAATTGGTACTGTAAAAGAAGATAAAATGATGCATGTAAAAAACGGTGATGAGACTATAGCATTGCTTCCTGCAGATTTTGTTGCACGTGGTCCTTTGGTAGATAGAGAAAAATCAAAACCAGAATATCTCTCAAAACTTCCTTCTTCTCCATCATCTAAAAGTGAAATGTCATTTTCTGATATTTTATTAAAATTACTTTCATCCCCTAATATTGCGAGTAAACATTGGGTCTTCCGTCAATATGATCATGAAGTTGGAATCCGGACTGTGATTAAGCCTGGATTCAATGGCTCTGTTTTACGCTTAGATAATGGAAAATTCTTATCTGTAAAAATTGATGGAAATCCAAAACATTGCTATATTGATCCAAGACAAGGTGCAATTGGATGTTTTGAAGAAGCATGCAGAAATGTTGTCTGTACAGGCGCAACTCCAATTGGAATGGTCGATCATTTGCAATTTGGAAATCCTGAAGATCCTGAAATATTCTGGACATTTATGGAATCTATTGAAGGCATAACTGATTTTGCAAAATTTCTTGATGTTCCATGCGTGGGTGGTAAAGTTAGTTTCTACAATGAAACATCTGAGGGCCCCATCAAGCCAACTCCATTAATCGGAGTACTTGGACTAATTGAAAAATCACCTTTACTTCCAATTCCTCCCTCAAACGACGATGTAATTTTACTGGTAGGTGAAACAAAAGATGAACTTGGAGGTTCTGAATATTATGAATATATTCATAATTTTATTGGAGGCGTTGCACCCAAAGTAGATTTTTCAGAATCAAAAAAGAACATGAAATCTGTTTTATCATTAATATCAAAAAATCTTCTAAAATCTGTTCATGATTGTTCTAAAGGTGGTCTTGCTATTGCAATTTCTGAATTATGCATCTTCGGTAAAATTGGATGCAAAATTGATTTATCATCATCTCTTTCATATGAAAAAATGTTATTTTCTGAAAGTCACTCACGGTATATCTTGATTGTAAATAAAAATAATTTAGATGCTATCAAATCTATTTTATCTGATGATCAATGTTCATTCTCGGAGATTGGAATCTTTTCTGGCGATCAGATTATCTTTGAATCTGGGTCTAACCAAATTTTGGAACTAAGAGTTGATAAAGCAGAAAATAATTATCTAAATTCATTGGGGAAAATAATTCAAAATGGTTAAAGAAAACTGCGGTGTAGTTGGAATTTACAGTGAAGGTGACGTAAATGTAATTCCTATGGTAATTGACGCATTACGTGCATTACAACATAGAGGTCAGGAGGCATGGGGCTTGGCAATACCAAATAAAGCTCCGCTAAAACGACTTGGACTTGTCTCAGGTTCTTCTGGAGAATTTAAAAAAATCACTGAAGAATATGCATCACATTCTGCTATTGGACATGTTAGATACTCTACTGTTGGAAAAAGTGATCTTGAGAGTGCACAGCCACTAAAAGTTAAGGATCTATGTGTTGCACATAATGGAACAATATCCAACGTTGAAGAACTTTCCAATCTTGTAGGTGGTTGCACTTTTACTCCGCAAAATGCTAGTGACACACTTGTTGCAGCACAAAGACTAGTTTCATTAATTACTGAAAACGGAAAACTTGGAAATGCATTATCTATACTGAAAAATGAAATGGTTGGCTCCTTTTGTTTCACCTTTCTTTCTGATGACGATGCTGTGTTTGCTGCAAGAGATCCAAAAGGATTTCGTCCTATGGTTTTAGGTCACAAAGAAGATGGTAATGTACACATTGTGACTTCTGAATCCTCGGCAATTTCTGCTATAGGTGCAAAACTAGTTCGTGATGTCGTACCTGGTGAATTAATTAAAATTAGTAAAGAGGGTGGCTTTGAAACTGAAATGTTTTCTGATGATAAGAATCGTGCACATTGTTCATTTGAGTTTACATATTTCGCTCAACCCTCGAGCAAAATGGAGGGAACAAACATCTATCTTGCAAGAAAAAGAATTGGTCAATTCCTTGCAAAAAAATATCCAATTCATGATGCTGATGTTGTAATTCCTGTACCTGATTCTGCAAGACCTGCTGCACTTGGTTTTGCACAAGAGCTTGGAATACAATTTGATGAAGGTTTACTAAAAGATCGTTATAGTAAGAAAGGTCCGTTAAGAAGTTTCATCGAACCACATCAAAGTGATAGAGTAGAAATTAACAGATGGATTATTCCAATTCGTGAAGTTATTGAGGATAAACATATCATTGTGATAGATGATAGTTTAGTTCGTGGTACTAGTTCTAAAGCAATTATCAAAGCATTACGTCGGTCAGGAGCTAAAAAAATTAGCATGATGGTTACTTACCCTCCAATTAAATTCCCATGTTATGCTGGAATAGATTTCCCATCACAAGAAGAATTGGCAACATTTGATGGCGGTAAAGATCTTACAGAAAAAGAAATGATTGAGAAAGTTCGTAATGATATTGGTGCAGACTTTTTAGGATACAATGATGCAGAGAATCTTGCAAATGCCGTTGGCATTCCAAAAGATTCAATGTGTTTCACATGTGCAACTGGTGATTATGCACCATTAGGAATAACCCCAAATTTTAATAAGATGAAACAGATGAAAAGTGTCTAATGGAAACTGCATACGTTTTAGTTCAATGTAAAATGGCACATGAAATGGAAGTACTAAAGGCATTGTTAGATATTGATTTGGTGAAAGAAGCAAAAGGTACGTTTGGTTATTATGATATATTTACAAAAATTCAAGGCGAAAGTTCTTCTGAAATTGAAGATATAATTACAAAACAAATACGTAATATCGAACATGTTACTGCAACTACTACGTTATCTATAATTCCCGAACAGGATTTTGAAAAATGAGTAAAGAAACACGTTCTATTGATAAGAAAGGATTTTCAAATAAATTTTTTGAAGAATTAGACAAAGAACATGATAATGCAAAAGATTTTGCAAAACGACAAAAGGAATTAAAAGAAAAAAAGAAACAACAAAGCTGATTTTTGTTCTTTTATACTGATTTTGCAAGTAGTTTACAACCAGATTGAGAGTGATTCTCATCCTTCCTGCAAGTTAGGCTGAATCACTCTCATCTCGGGGTCTTAAATAGTAATTTTGTAATTATATGCCATGAAATTACGATGTACTTCTTGTGCAAAGTTTTGTTGTGATGGAAAAAAGTGCAGTTGTACCTGTCACAAAAAATCATTCAGCCGCACAAATTCTTATCTTTCAAACGTAATGGACGTACTGGCAAAACAAAAAATCAAGAACGTACAAAAAATTGATCTAAGTTGGCAATCTAGTATTCTTGGGTCTATGATGAAACTTGAATAAGAAAAATCTATTATTCTACAAATGATATAAAGTGTTGGTTTAGACTTATTTCCGATTAACATCCTGTATTATTCTTCAAAATTCAAGGTCATGGCGAACGTGCTATGATCTTCATGTTATCATACTTACGTTCATTATGTGTCAGTTCATCAAATTCATTGAAGCATTTTTGTTCTTCAGCTTCTTGTCTTTTCTCACATTGATCATTGTCAACACAAGGATTATCCAAATGCTCACTAATGATTGCCCTACATTCTTCAATTTTATCAAGTCTGTTTTGTTCGTCAATCTCCATGTTTACAATAATTGCAACTATTATCAAAATGCTAACAATTCCTACTATGATTTGGTTTCTTCGTAATTTATTCAATTTCTATAGCATACTTGGTATGTGCTATTCTTATCCATTTGGATATAGACGTCAATGTTTTTCTTAAATTATTGTAATAGTTAGACAGTACGTGAATCAAATTGCATTTACAGGTATGATTGCCTGTTTTGCAATCGGGTTTTTGGTATTAGTTGCTGGTGTATTTTTGCATACGACAACATTATTCGATTACAGTCTTCACATATCTGTTGGAATACTCTTGATTTTGATTGGACTTGTATTAAAATTTGTAAAAACTTGGGATTGGAAACAAAGATTTTCAGATCAATAGATTAGACATTAATGTTCCAAGTCCTAGTTTGTATTGATTTTTTGCTGTATATTCCGACAAATAGTTACAAAACTATTATTCTAGTTTTTTGTTGTTTTTTAATGGTAAATAAAATTCCTATAATTGGAGGAATTATAGCTGCTGTTACAGGCGTTGTATTTGTCATATTTTTCACGCCTAATGGTCTTACACAAGAAGAATATTCCTTGTCTGTTGATCCCACAAAAGAAAAACAGAGCTTGTTTATCATGGCACGTGTTTCTTTAGAAAACACTGGAACTAAACCTCTAACAAATGTCGAACTAAATTTTGGTGATGGTGATAAAATATATCTTGGAACTTTAAAACCTGGACAATACGAAATCATTTCTCCGCCTCAAGGAAATTCATTACAATTTGTCATTGTAACTTCCAGTGAAGGTGTGTATGTAAGTAAAGTTTATCGTGAACCAATTGCAATGCCTGGGATGATGGGGTCGTAGATGCTGTAATGAAATTTCTTAATTCTGGTAAAGTAAAAGATGTTTATGATATGGGTGATGACACGTTATTATTCAATTTTAGTAATCGTGTATCTGCATATGATGTTAAATTCAATGATGAGATTCCTAAAAAAGGCAAAGTATTATGTAAATTTGCAAAATTTTGGTTTGAACAACTAGAAGTTGATAATCATTTTGTAAAATCGTATTCAGATACTGAAATAATTGTCAAGAAAATGGAAATGTTGCCCATAGAATGTGTTGTACGTGGCTATTTCTATGGTAGTTTGGTTAGTAGATGGAAGTCTGGAGAGATTACTTTACCTGATAACACTGATACGACTCTTGCTGCAAAACTTTCTTCTCCATTATTTGATCCTACGACAAAGTCTGAACATGATATTCCTATAACAAAGGATGATGCAATAAGACAAAACCTTGTAACATTAGAAGATTATGAATGGTTATCTGAAAAAACCATTCAAATTTACAATAAAATGTCCTTAATTGCAGATGCCGCAGGATTCATTTTGGCAGATCTAAAGTTAGAATTTGGAAGACTGAATGGTAAAATTACACTTGGCGATTCTATTGGTCCTGATGAGTACCGTTTATGGCCCAAATCTTCTTACAGTCCTGGAAAAATCCAGGAAGCATTTGATAAACAACTTCTTCGTGACTGGTTAACTGAACACGGGTATCAAAAACAATTTGAAAATTCAAGAGCGATGGGACAAGAACCTGTTGCTCCTGCAATCCCTAGCGAAATTATTCAAAAAATGACTGATAGGTATACTGTAGCATACGAACGCACTACTGGTCACTCTCTTTAACTCGATTTCTAAATACTATATTTTCCCTACATCCAACCTATTTTGGCTGCATTGCTCTAATTTTGTGGATTTTTTCCCAAAAATCCTGATTTTTGAACCTCTACTGATTTTTTTGTAACTGTATTAATGTTATTGATACCACTACGAACATTATAGTATGTGCTACAATAATAATGATAATACTACTATAATTATACAGTCTGCTACTAGATTTTTAATTGCATAAAAAAAATAACGGATTTGGACAAAAAATACTGATACAGATAACTTTTAGCTAAGATCTATAGAAAAAACAACATGTCAACAATACTCGAAAAACCAATATCGGTGAATCGTACACTTGCAACAAGTCTGGAGCATGCAAAAGCTATCGAGGACCCCGCACGAGCAAAAATTCTGCAAATGCTATATCGAAAACATCTTAACGCAGAACAAATCACGGCTCAATTAAAAAAGAATGGATTCAAAAAAGCCCTTACGACAACTAGACATCATCTAGAAATCTTGAAAGGCGCTGAATTAATTGAAGTGGTGAAAATCGAAGAAAAGCGTGGTGCTATGATAAAATTCTACGGTACATCGACCAAGTTTCTTGACTATGAAACCCCAAAAGACTTTGAGAAGAAATACTCTACAGTCATAAAGTCTACGTCAAAACATATTGAACAACTTCTAGACGGACTTTCAAAAAAGACTGGTAAGGCGAAAAACTCTCAAAATAAGCAGGAGTATAGTCAATACTTGATGATGGAGATTGTAAATCGTGCAGTTACAACGGTCTTTGAAAAAAGACACTGATTACAATACCTCTATGATCATCTTGCCCTTGGTTTGCGGGTTTTGAAGGAGACTGACCAAGTCTCTAGGTATGTCACTGGATGCCTTGTCGCAATTGATAGCGATAGTACGTGAGCATGTGAATGCGCTCTTACGTAGTACTATGTCGCTTACATGCTTTAGCGTTAGCTTTTCAGAACCATGACCTTGAATTTTGAATCTGAATTTTCCTACTTTAAGAGTGAATGATATTTTTGATTCTGGGTTTTGTATTTTTTCTTTCATTTTTTCAGGTAAATCTATACATGATATGTCTGAATTTACTCCTACAATACAATCTCCTTGAGGTGTAAGGCTGCCATCTTTGGTAATTTCCAAGGTTTTCTCGTGTAGTGATAAAACTTGTTCATGTCCTGTGAATGGTATCGTCAACTTCATGGTATTTTGAAATTTTTGAGACATAAATATTCAATTTGTGTTATTTTAGTATGGATTCCAAGGCTGAAGTTCTTCTAAATGGTAAAAATCTGGTTTTTTTGGCCACAACCATGCCTGATGGTTCACCTCAAGTCACACCTGTGTGGGGGGATTTTGAAGATTCTCACATACGAATCAATACTGCTGAAGGTAGGTTAAAGCACAAAAACATACTGCGTGATCCTCGTGTTGCAATCTCTGTAGTTGATTCTAAGAATCCTCTTGACATGACCTCGATTAGAGGTAAAGTGGTCGAAATAATCCCTGATTATGAATACAAACACGCTGATTTTCTAACAAAACAGTACATGGGGAAAGAAAAATACCCTTTCAAACGTCCTGGTGAAAAACGAATCATTCTCAAGATTGAGCCTGAAAAAATATTCGTTCTTCCTCATCTTCCTATGAACGAGGAGTAGCAATAAACAATATTTCTTAATTCGAATTTAGAAACATTACTTATCTTACACGGTAGGTTTTGCTATCACTTAAAGCAACTTTTGACATAATGTATGCGTGAAACCAAACAATAATGAGCACGGAATATTTTCAAATTCAAAACCACAAAGTATTCCAAAGTTTTGGTATCCTTTGACTGCTGGAATTATCAGTGTTTGGATAATTTTTTCATATTTTTTGATGTAATTTAGGGGGTTTAGCTTTCGTGACTAACTCAAACTAACATGGTATGTTGTAATGGGTAATGGTGGTGTTTTGACCGTTGGTTTACATATCTACGAACAAATGTTCAACCCCCCATGTTTTTTGACGTTTTTAAAAATATGGTCTGTTCGTAAATTGGTAATGATATTGAGGGGGTTTAGCTTTTACGAACAAATTAGATTTTTTGGATTAAAATGTCTTGATCAAAAATCGGTTTGTCTTTTCACTCATTTCAATAATTTCTTCTAGTGCTTTGAAGAATGATGGTTGATTTAGCTGTTCTTGCTTATCTAAAATGATGTAAACGCCCACCTTTTTCTTTCCATCTTCCTCTAAAAATTTACCCACTGCCTTGATTGAGTAACAAAAGTCGTCAATTTTTTTCTTAAAGTTATCTTGTTCTGTTTCATTTAATTCTCTAAATCTGATTAATTGTTTTGTTTTCATTTCAATTTTAATTCCTATGACTAGAATGTTTTCTTGTGCCTTCGGCTCAAAAACTTCTGTATCGTTTCCCAATCCGTCTGAATTATTTATTGTAATTTTGAATGCTGCATCATCTGCTTTTGATTGGTTGAAATCATAGTTTTCATGTATAAGCCATCTTTCTACATTATCTCTTAGACGTGACATGAGAAGACAAAGAATTCATGATATAACTAGTTTAACACGTCAAAATTAATAATATTTCTAAACTCGAATTTAGAAACATTTAGACATTTACGCTATAATCTTGCTCAAAAGTTCCAGTTGAAAATAATGAAATATTCACGATAACGTTAATGGCGGTTAGAATAATTCCGACCCATAAACATTTTTTTGCCTTTTGAGGATCATCTCTTCTTATTGCAAAGTATGCAATTACTCCTCCTATCAATCCAAAGAAAATTGGAACTAGGTACCATGCACGTGAACGAATTTTTTCAGGATACATTGATTTTCAGAAATTTTTTCCTCTATTTACTTTTTGCAAGCTTTCTTTGTATCTGTGTAATCTCTATCTCAACAGTTTCCAGTGGGTCCTCTGTAACATTTCTTTTTATTGAAAACATTTTTGGTTTTTCAAAGTCCTCTGTGCAATCCGGGCATGCATAAACCAAAACTCTGTGCTCATTTGGTGCTTTTGGATTTGATAATCTTGGATAATAAACAAGTCTTGCACCACAATCTACACAATATCTGTTAGCCCTTCTAGTTCTGGCCAATGTAACACTCCTGCATACTTTCTATAATAGATCCAATATTAGATCGATCCTGTCTAACGATCTAAACTAACAACGTGCAAAAAATCATCTAACTAATTTTGAAGATTAGAAGGCGCCGTGTATCAGATTTGAACTGATGACCAATCGATTAACAGTCGAACGCTCTACCAGGCTGAGCTAACGCGGCATAATTTTTTCCAAGTAAAATGCGATTTAATCCTTCCGACGAATTAATTTGGATTGAATTTTGTGAAAAAAGCAACAATATCGTCTGAATGTTTTTCAACAATTTCTACAATTTCCATATGCTCTTCTGCACTTGGTTCTCTTTTATGATATACCTGAAATGCACTTAGTGCTGAACCCACCATCTCGCCTACAAAAAAACCACATAGAAAATCTCCTGTGTTTTCACACTTCCACACATCACCTATTCTAGGTGACGCTCCTGCATTTTTGTATAACTCTAATGTTTCAGAAACTAATTTTTCAGTCTGCTCTTTGAATTCGTTATCTAGGGTCAATTATTTTAAAATTAATTCTCGATACCTTTTTTCTTTTCAAATTTATAGACGCCGTCTAAAAATACACGATGATCTTTATTCTTTACTCTTGAGCCATTTTCTATTTCTGCAGCTGTTTGTGATACGTCTGTTAAAACATGTCCTGTTATTATGACGTCATCACCTTTTGGAACAACTTTTGTCTCTCCCCAAATCTTTGTTTTTCTTGGAGCACGTTCGCCTTGGAAATTCTCAATTAGAACTGTTTTACCATCAACTTTCACTGTAATAGGAAAGTGCGAAAATACAATTTTCATCTTAATTGTATATCCTTCTACAACTCCTTCGCAAAGATTTCTGATAAGTGATCTTGATGTATTCATAATTGCGCGGTTTTTATCTCTCGTTCCCTGTGCTTTGAAATGTACTTTTCCATCGGTAACATCAATTGTTACGGGGATTTTTTTGAAGCTTTTCCAAGTTTTCCCTAATGGACCTTGAACTGTTATCATTGGTCTATTATATGATACTGTAACTCCTTCTGGAATTTCTAATTCGACTGCTAGTTTATCTATTTGACTAGTAGACATAACCTATCAAAAATCCTCCTAATCCTTTGTTAGACGCTTCGTGATGTGACATGACACCTTGATTTGTTGTAACTATTAGCATACCTCTGTTAAATGATGGAAGATATTGTTTTTCCCATTCTAGATATTCATCTTTTTTAACTTTGAATCGTGGACTAATTGCTCCGCATTTTGTAATTTTTGCCATTAAATTAATTTTATATTTTCCGCCTCGGTTATCTTCTGTTCTTGCATAATCTTTGATGTATCCATCTTTTTTTAATGTGCTTAAAACATTCGTTCCAATTTTTGATGTTGGAAGTACAACACATTCTGACTTCCTTCGAGCTTCAGTATTGTAAATTGTTACAAATAGATTTGCTAGTACATTCATTGCAGGCATATCATATCACCTTAATTTTTTGAATCCTAGGGAAGTTGCAACTTCTCTGAAACATTGTCTGCATAACATTAAGTCGTATTTTTGAATTGATACATAACATCCGCATCTTTTACACCATCTTGCACCTCTACCATATCGTTTCTCATTAGATGTGCCTGGAATACTCTGTTTTCTCGGTGTATATCCTGTTCCTCTATCACCGTATGATCTGTCTTTTCCCCACGTTGTTTTTCCCATTATTCTACACTAGCTCCGAATTCTTTTGTTAGATATGCTTTTGCTTCCTCAGGTGTAATTCTATGATGTTTTCCAACACTTGCTTTATGTTTACTTCTTGTAGATATTGAAAACCCTGGTCTTACCAATCTCACTGTCACGTTTAATCCTAAAATTCCAATCTTTGGATCATATTTTATTCCTGGAATATCAATATGTTCTAAAATCCCAAATGAAAGATTGCCCATATTATCAAAGGAGCGCCCCTTAATTCGGTTCCCTTTTGCCTCTAGTAATCTTTTTAGCAATTCTTTACCCTCCTCTCCTCTAACGGTAACTGCTGCTCCAATCGGTTCTCCTTTTCTAATTCCCCAATCTCTAATTGCTTTTTTAGCAGGTCTATCGTTTACTTTTTTATTTGATATTTGTCCTAGTGCTTTTTTAGCAATCTCTACGGCATCTCCTGATTTTCCAAGTCCCATGTTAAGGACGACTTTTTCTAATCTTATTTCTTTCATTACATTTTGTACTTCTTGTGCCATAAAATCACCTAATCTTTATCTCCGGTTTATCTTTTCCAATTGGCATTACCAATCTTGCTGGAATTTCAATTTGTCTTTCGTCAAATGTAATATCTAAACTTTTTGGAATGTTGAATGTTCCTTCTTTTATTTCATCTACTTTACCAATCTTTCCTGCATTAACACCTTTTGTGATTAAACAATTCATTCCTTTTTCTAGTTTAATCACGGATAGAATTTTTATTTCTGGTATTTGCAATACACATGTATCTCCAACTGATACTGCAGTTTCATCTATCAATGTTTTTCCATCGTGGAATCCAAGTTGGGTTTTTCCATTTTTAATTGTAGTTTTTGATTTTACTTGTACAAACTTTTTTGTTTTTTCTGCATCTTCTATTTCAATCGGTTTTAGTAATGTTCCTTCTTGTGGTACTAATCTATATGTTTTATTTGCACCTTCTAATTCCACTACATCCATTAAACCTGCTCCATGATGCAATGATTTTCTTATTACTCCATCTACTTTTATTTTTCCTGAATAAATTACTGATTTTGCTTCTCTCAAACTAGTAACAATTTTTAATGTATCTCTTAGAAATACTGAGATTGGTATTGATGCATGTTTTGACTGTGCACCAGGTTTTACTGTGACTACAAATCTTTTATTCTTTCTGGTAATTCCCCAGAAAAGTGGCGCCATTTGTCTTTTGAGTTTTTTACTACCTGCAATGTGTACCATTATTATTCATTATCTCCTTTCTTTGTTTCGGTTTTTATTGCTTTTTTTGTATCTTTCTTTACTTCTTTCACTTTTGGTGTTTCTGTCTTTGGTTTATCATCTGCTCTTGCAGCTGTTGCTTTCTTTCCTTCTAATTTATTAATTCTCCATTTGTCTCCTGAATCCAATCCTGTCAAAATGATATTTGTTGTGTGAACATAAACATCAAATTTCTCTCCTTTCAATTTCTCTTTTTTTACTCCTTCGATGTTTACCCCTCTGTCTGGAATTGATATTTTGGTAACTTTTCCATCAACTCCTGCAAATTCACCTCTTACAATACTTGCAGTATCTCCTTCTATGATTCGTGCACTACGTTTTCCATATTTTTTTCTTAAATCTTTTGAAAGTGCACACGATAATTGTTTACTTGCTGTTTGCATTGCCGCATAGTAAATTTGCTGATTTCTTGTTTTTCTTGGAAGTGCTGATCTACTCATTTTATACCACCATCTTTGCCAAATTTGCTATTCTTGGCCATTTTTCTGTAACTTCTGATGCGACTGGACCTTTGATGTCAGTTCCTTTCATTTCACCTTCAGGAGTAATTAATACGCCTGCGTTATCTTCGAATTGAACTCTAACACCATTTGGTCTATGAACTACATATTTTTGTCTAATTATAACTGCACCATGAATTTGTTTTCTTAATTCTGCTGGTCCTTTTTTTACTACGACATTACAAAAGTCTCCTACAGAAGCTGCAGGGAGTCTTGATGTTCTTGTTTTATGTTGATGTACGTTAACTACTTCAATGATTTTTGCACCTGAATTATCTGCACAGGTAATACGTGCACCTACTGGGATTGATCTTGTAATGTATGGTTTGAAGTCTTCTACTCCTTTACTACCTTTACTACGTGCTCCTCCCATTATTCTTTAACCTCCACTACTACAAATGATACAGATTTTGCTATTGGCCTACATTCTGCAGCGACAACCGTATCTCCTTCATTTACTTGTAAGTTTGATGGCACATGTGCATGAATTCTGCTAGTACTTCGTCCGTACCTTTTGAATTTACTGAAGTAAACTGGGGCTTCTTTTTGAAGTACAACTGTATCTTTTCCTTTTGATTTAACAACTTTACCTTCAAATAATTTGCCACGAACAGGAAGCGTTCCGTTGAATGGATTTTTTTTATCTCCTTCGCGTGGTTCTTCTTTAGGGGCTTTTACATTAATTCCAATATTTCGTGTCATACTAAAATCTCCAGTCTTTCATATGGTCTTTTATTCAATTTAGTTGAATCTGTTTGAATTACTTCTCCATTATTGCTTAATTGACATATATTTTTTGGAATATTTCTATTTCCATTTTTGGTGTTCATTACAATCATATTTTTTGTTTCCATGATAATTTTACCATTAATTCCAATAATTTCCTTATTTTTTGAATCTGAAATTGTTACCTCTTGTCCAATCAAATCAAATTCACACTTTGTACTTAGGCTCATTCTTTTTTTACCTCATTTAGTCTTGTTAAAAGCCTTGCAACTTCTTTTCTAACTTTTCTGATTTTTCCCGTCTCTTTTCGGAGTGTTCCTTTAGCATTTTCAGTTTGTAATTTCGATAATTCTGTTTTCATTTGTTCTACTCTATCTTTCAGGTCTTTTTCACTCAATTGTCTGATTGACTTCATCTTTAGCATAGCCATATTATTTCATCTTCTCCTCTTCGTCTTCCATGGTATCTCCCATTTCTTTCATCTTCTCCTCTTCAATTTTAATTATTTCTGACTCTGATTCTGCCTTTGCAAGTGCATCGTCGGCTTCTTTTTTAATTCTAACTTCTTCATCTTTTTGTTCCTGTGTTTTTCCTTTCATTTCAAATTCTGGGATTAATTTCTCTTTTTTAGCAATTCTTATTCTTACGCCAATTAGTCCCATGGCTGTTTCTACATGTGCAATGTCTTCAGATACTATTACATCTGCGTGGTGGCCTGCTCTTGGCAAAATGCCTTGTCTGTGTTTTTCAAATGCAGATCTATCTCCTCTTAATTTTCCTGAAATTGTAATCTCTACTCCCATTGCTCCTCCTTCCATAATTTGTTGAATTGTCCACATTGTTGCACGTCTAAATGCTGTACCTCTTTCAAGATGTGATGCCATTCTATTACACATGACTTCTGGAGATAATTCTGGCTTCGTTATCTCTTCGACTGCAATTTGTGGATTTTTTAACCCAAAGTCTGATTCTAATTTTTCAGTTAACTCTTTAATTCCTGTTCCTTTTCTACCGATTACGATTCCAGGTCTAGTTACATGTAGTACAACTCGTGTTCCTGTTGGTGTTTTTGAAACTTCTGCATTTTCAAATCCTGCATCTTTAATTTTTGATCTTAAGTAATCTTTCAACAACATCATATTGTAATTATCTTTGATTACATTCTTTACTGCCGACATTTCTAAAACTCCTGTGCCACCAATTCTACGTGTGTCAAAACATCGTTTTTATCTGTTGCACGACCTTGGGCTCTTGGAATGAATCGCTTAATTACGACCCCTTTGTGAGTTGTTGCGTTAATAATTTTTAATCTATCCATATCCATTCCCTTGTATTCTGCATTTGATTCTAAATTGTCTAATAGTTTCAAAAATTCTCCTGCTGTCTTCTCTGGATATCTTCCAGACATCATTCCAGGATCACTTCTATGCCCTACTTGATTTTTGAATCTTCTAAATGGTATTGCTCTTTCTTTTGCAACAACACTTAGCATGTAATCCCTTGCCTTTTCAAGTGTAAGTCCTTTGATTGCTTTTGCTGTTTCTCTAGCATGTTTATGCGAAATCTTTTTTTCACGAATTGCAGCTCTAACATGCTTTGTTGCATCGTAATTTTGAAATGCGTAATTGTATCTTCCCATTTTAATCACTTTAGTGGCACATACAAACTAGATCTTGATGCTCCCACTCCTGGTGCTCCATGATTCACTCTCTTGTTTGTAATTGCGTATTCTCCTATGTAATGTCCAACCATCTCTGCTCCGATTCCTATTGGTTTGAATTCTTTTCCGTCAAAGACGTTGACTGTAGTTCCTATCATGTAGGGTAAAATTATTAAATCTCTTTGATGTGTCTTGATTGGGTTTTTGCTCTTTCCCTCTTTTGCCTCTTTAATCTCTGCAATCAATTTTTTTTTGTTATCTGAAAGCCCTCTTTTTAATGATCTTCTTTGACGTGCATTTAACAACACAAACAATTCATCATTTGGAAGTTTTTGTAACTCTTCTGTTGTTTTTCCTTTATAGCTATTTACTACTTTGACCATTTCTAAATATCTCCTTGCAAATTTCTGATTTTATGAGCCATTTATACCAATCACATCATTCCGACTTTATTTGCCAAGTCTCTTGCTTTATCTGGAGAATTAAATCTAACAAATGCTTTTTTTCCATAAATTGTTCTTGCTGTTTTTACGTTCATTGCATCTTCATTGTACAGTATTTTTACGGCTTCGATTATCTGTGATTTTGTTGCTTCTTTTTCGACCAAAAAGCAAATTTTTTGTTCATTTTCTACTAATGCATATGTCTTTTCTGTAATGTATGGTCTTAGAATAATTTTTGTTGCAGTCTCTACGTTCATTTCAAAGTCACCATTAATTCTAGATGTCGTGATTTAATCTCTGCAATCTCTTCAATTGCTTTTTTTGAGAATACTGTTAATCTAATCAAAGTTCCGCCCGGTGCCAAATTTAGAACGCTTAGGTTTTTTGCTTCGCACACATCAATTCCTGGAATAGTTCCTGCTGCTTTTGAAATATTTTCTGATTTTGATACTACAAACAATGCACTCTTTCCTACTTTTGAAACTCTTCCTCTTAATGCAACTTTACCTGTTCTTCTCTTTCTATTCTTTAATCTATTAACATCTTGAGTAATTTTCAAATCCTCTAGAACTTTGGTTAATTCTGATGTTTTTGCAATTTTTTCAATATCATCTGTAACTACCAATGGGAATGCATCAATACCTTCTACTTTATGACCTCTCTTTTCAACTAATTCTTTTGATGTTGTTGCAGCTAATGCTGAACACAATGCTAGTTTATTCTCTTTTTTATTAATTTTCTTGTAAATTACTTTAGCAGCAATTGGTGGATGTGCTTGACGTCCTCCCCTAGTTGATGCTACTTCTCCAGCTTGTCCTGCTCTACCGCCTCCACCACCTTTGATTTTAGCAATTCTTGCAACACCTCTGCCAGTTGGTGGGTCATTTGAGTCTGCAACTACTTCCATTCCGGCTGTTGGTTTTGTGGAATGTTTTTGGAAAGAATGTGTTTGCAAGTTTATGAATGCTCTATGAATCAGTGTACGATTAACTTCAGTTTCAAATACATTTGGAAGTTCAATGTCACTATCTTTCTTACCGTTTATTGTTAAAATAGATCTTTTCATTAAATTACAACCTCCAATACGTTTGGTTTTACTATTTTCTTTGGTTCGTTTCTAATCTGTTTTCTAAGTTTGATTAATCTTCTATATGTTCCTGGAACTGAACCTTTTACAATTATGAAATCTCCTGTAACATTTCCAAAGTGTTTGAATCCTCCATCGGGATTTATTTTAAATTCTTCTTTTTCTGTACTACTCATTATCATTATTCTTTTGTCATACTCCACTCTTTGATGGAATCCTGTTTGCCCAGCTCTTGGAACTGTATACATGACACTCTGTGGTGAAATAGGACCTAATGAACCAATTTCTCTTACAGTTTTTCGGGATTTATGCTGTTTTCTTTTTGCACCCCATCTGTAAATTACGCCTTGCCATCCTTTTCCTTTTGTAATTGCTGCAGTGTCTACGTAGGTTCCACTTTCAAATACTTGGTCTACTTTGACAGTTTTTCCTAAGAGATCTTTTGTAAATGCAAATTGTTTTGGTATGTCTCCGCCTTCTACTTTGACTTCAAAGATGTATGGTTTTTTCATTTCTAAATTAACATCAATAGGCGTTGTTGTCACTATTGCAAAAATCTCTTTAATTTTTCTTAAATGTTTTTCTGCTTCATCAACAGGTGTTCCTTCTGTTTTAATTTTTAAATTATTTTGTACATTTTTTGGTAAATCTTTTGCAAATGAATCAAATTCTGCATTTCTTGTATGATTTGTATCCACTGAGTAACCTCTCATCCCTACTATGGTAATTGGTGGAGTTGCGATGACTGTTCCAAGTGTTACAAGTTGTTTTCCATGACTTGGTGTATGTTCTCTATCATCTATGCTGACTAGTTGTACACATCCTGCTTTGTATCCTGCATGCGCAAGTAATCTTGGTTCGTCACTGTTTACTTTTGGCCATGCTCGAACTCGTGCTTCCATACTTTTTGCACGTATTCTAGGAGAATATGCTAGACTTCCTCTTCTTGGTTGACTACGTTTTCTATGTCCCATGGATAAATGAAAAAAGTCGTTAACCCCATTATATACTGTGAGAATCTCAATTTTCTTTGTTAATTGTTGTAATATTTTCTATGGCGAATATAATTCTGTAATCATTGAAAAAATTGTAACGGCACCAATTCCAACTCCCGTAATTCCAACTAATATTGCCAATATCAAAAATTTTCTTTGATTGTTCATACCAAAATCATAATTTTTTTATCATTTATTTGTTAAATGTGTGGGCGTTGATGATTGATAAACATCCTAAAATGGCTTCTTCAAGACGAACCGTCTCTGTTCCTTGATTTGGAAAGAAATTCCATGCTTTAAAATTTTGAATGTTACTGATCTTTTTATCTAACATCTCGTGAATTCCTTTGTCAGTTGTACCAAACACTATTAGAATCTCTTCTTTTGAGGAAAGAATCTTCTCCATATCTTCGTTCTTAATCTTCTTTGATTTTCTACTTGTAAGTATTTTTGGTCCTTTCCATTCAGTTAACAATGTAAATAAATTTCCACCATGTTTTACATTATAACTCCAAAAATTTGGTATTTGATCTTTTTCCATATCATACACTGTGAAATTTGGAAATGTATCTTTAATTTTTACAATTGTTCTTTTATCAATTTGTTTTTTACCATGGTATGGAATTGAATGGTCTATCCCAATATCGATAAATTTTTTCCCGTCTTTTGGAAAAATAATTCCTTCTCTAATGTCTCCTTTTTTTACTTGTTTTGCATCTGATGTTCCAGTTTGATTAGGCATTTTAATTGGTGATAATGCTCCTACGAATTGTAGTAATCCTGATTTTGGATACAAACGTTTTCTAAAATGCTGTGGTGTTTCAAGATATCTGAGAATCATTGATAATAATTTTGAATCAGTTTCAAACTCTCGCCCATCTTTGTAAATTATTATATTGCTAATCTGAAATATTCCTGCGGCACGTGCAATTTGGAATATTTTTCGAGTTTTATTTTCATGTTTTTTTTCATCTTTTAATGATGAATCAGGTATTGCAATTGATAATTTCATTTTAAATTCTGAATGGTCGATGAAAATTATTTATTTTCCATCAGCTGGATATTTTGATTTTGCATTTGCTGCAAACTTTGTTATTTCTTCGTTTTTAATAAATTCAAAAACTCCCTGTTCCCCAGATACTTTTGACATTTTAATATGTTCAATTCCTTCTTTTGTTTCACTTGAAATGTAAATTGATGCAATAGCTAGTGATGCTGCATCGTCTAATGACATGTCTTCTTTGTAATTCTTTTCTAGAAATTCATTAACCACGTCCGAATTAGCACCAATTGATATTGCATTGTATGAAATGTATGAGCCACTTGGGTCTGTCATATACAAATTAGTTCCTGCAGGATCAATTCCTCCAATTATCAGTGAAACTCCAATTGGTCTTGCTCCGCCATATTGTGTATATTGTTGACATTGATCAGCTAAATGTTTGGCTACTGTTTCAACCTCTACTGCTTCATCGTATACTAGTTTGTTACTTTGAGAAAATGTTCTTGCGGTATCAATTTGTGAACGTGCATCTGGAATATATCCTGCAGCAGCTGCACCAATATGATAATCAATTTGAAATATTTTTTGCGGAGTATTAATAATCTGTAATTTTCTTGATTTTTCTTCTACTGCAATAATTACGCCATCTTTTGTTCTAATTCCTACTGCAAGTGCACCTCTTCTAACTGTCTCAATTGCATATTCGACTTGGTATAATCTTCCGTCTGGCGAGAATACGGTAATTGCACGGTCATATCCTTGTTGTGATGGCATCATGATAATCTAATTCCTTGCCATTCTTGATATAACGGTTACGCAAATTGTTGCTATGGGTTACAAAGAAAAAATTGTTGTGATCACATTAGGCTCATTTGCTGCTATAATCATTGGATTTGCCATCTTTAATACTGCGTGCAGGCATTCATTTTTCAGCTTTATTGGATGTTGAAAAAAATACTATATTGTTTAATGAAATTTAGCAAATTTGTGATATTCTAGTAATGGTCATTAGATCCATGGTAAGAGATCTTTCGATTACATCCAAAGACGATCTATCTGAAGATGACATTGCAAAAATTAAATCATATTTTTCTGATATGCCTATCTCTGAGATATTGAGCGGTTTAAAATTTGCAAAAAATCGATGGGATGCAAAAGATGCGGGTACTCTAAAAGTCGGCAGAAAAAGTATAATCGGTAATGAAGTTCATTCAATAACTCCTGAACAAGCTACTTGGAGATTAAATAATTGGAAATTAATGATCAAAAACTATCGAAAACGTGGTTACAGTTATCCGACAATTTCTAGAATTAAAAAATTATTACAAGAAATAAAGAACGAAAATTAAATTGCTTCTCTTTCTCTTAGTATATCTTCAACACTATTTCCGCTAATTGGTGGCTCTGGCATACTTTGTCTAGTTTGACCTTCCACCATTGCTTGTGCCTCATCTAGTATTGATTGTGCTTCTCCGTTTGATGTTGTAAATTCTCCCATGGTTCCTTCACTTGTGATGGTTGTACCTGTTGCAATATCTCCTAACATACTTGATAGGTCTTGCATTGATTCTGCAACTTCTGGCATCATGCCACCTAGTGATGTACTTAATCCTTTGATTAGTGACATACATGGACTTAATGTTACCACCACATCTCCTAACTCTGAAACTGTGTTTAATCTAATCTGAACTTGCTCCATTGACAATTTTGCATTACTGACAGTTTTGTTATTTTTTCTAATTTCTGCTAATTCTGTTGCATACATTTTTGCATATGCTTGATTGTTTGTTTTTGTTGCTTCTACTATCTTATCCATAAACATAGAATCTTTTTGTTTTAATTTTTGTTCTGTTTCTCCTAATTTTGAAATTTGTTGTTGCAGTCTTTTTTGTGCTACATCTAATCTATTTTTTAGTGGAGCGTCTGGTTTTACGGTACCCATAAATTTTTGAGATAATGTCTCTTTACTCTTCAAAACATTCCATTTCTCTGAAAATGATACCATGTAAGGGATTGAAAAATTTGGCATTTTATAGCGCGACTAAAAAAAATTAATCTAAATGGATCAATTTTTCTTAAGCAATCTTCAATTTCATTAATGAAATTATCCAAAAGTAAATGTGAATATCTCAAAACCTGGACTTTCTACTTGAATAATTATTTCATGGGGGCCTTCTTGTTCAGAATCTATCAAATTATACAATCTTGGTTCTGAAATTTTGATTGTACTGTCTGATGAAACATCTTGACCTCTAACCTGTTCTGGAATTTGACCTCCATCATATTCTATCTTTAATACTGCATTTTCTGATGCAACGATGTTTACTTGTTTTGCATTATAATTTAAAACAATTTTTCCTGAATCTGAAATTAGTCTCATCCCATCATTATTGTTTTTCCACATTCCTTCCAAGTAGAAATAATGCTGTGTAAATTTTTCAGGCAATTGATATGTTACTATTTTATTTTTTGAAAATCCTTCTTCATTGCCTAATTGATTCCTTCCCTCTGCAAAATTAAATCCAAAGTATAACTCTGGTGTTCTAAATGTTGCATGCGTAAATTCATTTAGATCTACCAATTCTTTTTTCTTTAATGTATTTCCAAGTGTATTTGATCTTTCTTCTAGTAGCACTTGAATTACTTTTTCAGTTTCTTTGTATGCGCCTTCTCCAATATGATCGAATCTAATGTAGCCCTCATGATCTGCAATATACTTTCTTGGCCAGTATCTATTTTGAAAATCATTCCATACTTCTTTGTCATTATCTTGGATCACGGGATATTTTATTCCAAATTTTTTAGTTGCGAAAACAACATTATCATATTCTTTTTCAAATTCAAACTCTGGTGTATGTATTCCCACAATTACTAGCCCTTCATCTGAATATTTTTCATCCCATGCTGTAAGATATGGTAAGGTTCGTATACAATTGATGCAACTATACGTCCAAAAATCATACAACACAACTTTTCCTTCTATGTCTTGACTTATTTTTTCTGAAGATGTGTTGATGTATCCTGATATTCCTTCTAATTCCGGTGATGTTCTTAGAAATGTTTTATCTAATGTTGTTGTGTCATTAGTTGTATTTCGTTTTAGATCAACTTCATCGTAAAAATATGAAATAGAAATTATTCCTATTGCAATTATTCCAAATAACATTGATGCATACATGTATTCTTTTTTCATTTTTAACTCAACAGTAATAGTTCATTTAGAAGTGGAAAGTTTGCAATTAAAACTAATTGATTGAAAAACACCAGCACACCTAACACAATAATTACTATCCCAAATAGAACTGTATAATATTTCAGATGTTTTCCTACTTTTGAAATTATCTTACTTGATTTAGAAATTAATGCTCCCATCATTACAAATGGAATTCCCATTCCTATAGAATAGGCGAGTAGTAAATTGAATGCGATGCTAGGCGATGTTGCTGCAAGAGTGATTATTGTACCTAAAATTGGCCCAATACATGGAGTCCATCCTGCTGCAAATGCCATTCCAAACAAAAATGACACTGGAAACCTGGCACCTACGCTTTTTGGAAATATCTTCCTTTCAACATTGAGTATGCGAATTTTATGACTTAGAAGCATGTATGTACCAAAACATATTATGATAATTCCACCAATTTGATTGAATTCTGATACAATTTGATTGGCACTTTCATAAAAAATTGAAT
Organism: Candidatus Nitrosopelagicus sp.; assembly: GCA_028343435.1. GTDB lineage: Archaea > Thermoproteota > Nitrososphaeria > Nitrososphaerales > Nitrosopumilaceae > Nitrosopelagicus. Next base: position 30,447 of record JAOLYM010000005.1, on the reverse strand, counting down.
TAATCGCTACCCCTAGAGCAGAAAATACTACTGAGAATCCTAGTACAAAAAATATTGAATTTAAAAGTACGTTAGATTTGTTAATGGAAATGACATTATTTTTTGTTTTAATTTCGGATAATGTTGTTCCTGAAATATACGCTAAAAATGCTGGAACCATAGGTAAAATACAAGGTGCAAAAAAAGAACCAATTCCTGCCAAAAATGCAATTACTAGTGAAATCTCTGCCATATCACTTCTATGAATTGATTTTATAAAATCATTAACACAAGTGAGTTTTTATTCAAGGCTTTTCAGATTTCCATATGAATTCACGATTTTATGTCGTTATCGCAGGACTTGCAGCAATCACTATATTCGCATATCTTGTCGGTGCACCTGAATCTGGTGGCGGACTAGGTTTCGATATGATGCGCTAATCATTTTAGTTTGAATTTTCTTTTAGCTTTTTCTAAAATTTGTATTGAATGTTCTATTTCTTCATTTGATAACCAACCTGTAATTGAAATTCTAATTCGAGCTTGATCTTTCTTTACTGTTGGATATCTTATCGCCTGTGCAAATATTCCATTATCTCTTAAAAATTTTGAAAACTCCATTGCATTTTTTTCTTTACCGATAATTATTGGAATTATTTGACTTGTTGATCTGGTCAGAAGTTGAATCTCTTCTAATCTTTTATGAAATAAATTAATTTTTTCCCATAATTTTTTTCTATATTTCTCTCTGTTTGAATTAAATCTTTCAAGTGAGTATTGATTGATTGATGCCGGTAATGCGGATGTGTATATGAAAGTCTTTGATGTGTTTATACATAAATCAACTAAACTTTTTTTCCCACAAACATAACCTCCAAAACTTCCTAACCCTTTACTCAGACTGCTTATGTATAGATCAATTTTTTTTTCCACATTGAAAAAATTTGCAGTGCCTTTTCCATCTTTTCCTAATACAAAATCCCCGTGTGCATCATCTAGAATTGTGATAATTTCATGTTTTTCTGTCAATTGAGATATTTTATCTAATTGTGACCAGTCGCCATCCATACTGAATATACCTTCTGTAATCAAAAGTTTTTTCCCTTTAGTTTTCTCAATTTTTCGTTCTAAATCTCCCATATCATTATGTTTGAAAATTTTAATTTTAGATCCGGATAACTTACATGCTTCAACAATACTTGCGTGGTTTAACTCATCACTGAATATTGTATCCTGTTTGTTTGCCATTGAAGAAATTATTCCAAGGTTTGCCATATATCCTGTGGGAAAAATTATTGATTTTTCTTGTGATTTATGTTTCGATAATTTTTTTTCAAGTATTGAAAAACTAGTATCATTTCCAGAAACAAGTCTTGAACTAGATTGGAATTGAGTATGTTTTATCTTACCTGGATTTATTCCAAGATAATCATTTGATGAAAAATTCAAAAGTTTTTTTCCATTTTGCTTTATGAATTGTTTTTCAACTTGGCTATCCTGTAGATTTCGTAGTAGATTGTTTTTTTTAATTACACTTAATTTCTTTTCAAGTGTGCCAAATTTAGGCTTCAAGATCAATCTCTTTTATCATTTTAACATCTTTTTGCATGGAGTTTCCGTCTAGTGTCAAGTAACCTGCACTAATAATTCCGTTGGCACCGCTCAAAAGTAATTCTTTTCCATCGTCATTCAAATTAACTTCCCTACCGCCTGAAATTTTTATAATACTTTTTGGAAGTAAAAATCTCAAAACTGCAAACACTCTTAGTATTTCTTCTAAACTTAATGGGGTTTGTAGTTCTAAAGGCGTACCTGGGAATGCTACAAGTAAGTTCACTGTAACTTCTTCTGGATTGAGTTTAGATATTGCTTGGACCAGCTCTTCTCTTTGCTTTCTTGTCTCTCCCATACCTATTATTCCTCCAGTACAAAGCTCCAACCCTGCTTTTCTTGCGGTATGCAGTGTATCAATTCTATCTTGATATGTATGAGTTGTACAAATTTCTGGAAATTTAGATTCAGATGTTTCTAAATTATGGTTATATCTGATTACTCCTAATTCTTTTAATTTTGTTGCTTGCTGAATTGTTAGAAATCCTAAACTACATTCTATTGAAATGCCTACTTTTTTATTAACTTCATTAATTATGTGACAAACTTTATCAAAATCTCTGTCTGTTGGTTCTCTCCATGCTGCAACTAAACAATATGAGTGTGCACCTGCTTTCTTTGCATCCATTGCTTGTCTAACTACTTCCTCGGCAGACATTAATTGATATTTGTCGATACCTGTATCAAAAAATGCAGATTGACTACAGAATGTACAATCTTCACTGCAATAATTTTTTTTAATATTTGCTAATTGCTCAACATCTATTTTTGATCCTTGAAACGTTCTGGTAATCTCATTTGCTGCGTCTGATAGTTGGCTCAAAACTTTATCTTCTACATTGAATAACTCATTTGTCATTTCTGTAGTTAAGCCCTGTTTGTTAAGTACTCTGTTTTTACATTCTAGGATTAACTCTGTTTGATTTTGCATATTCGAAATTAAAAAATTCACTAAATAAGCGTTAACTTGCATAAAATCTATGGTTAACCATTAATTAGTCATAAAAAATATGATTTGTATGAAATCTGATAATTCTGTTTGGCATCCTAATACTCAAATGTCTGAATGGACCACTTTTCCTAAAATAACATCTGCTAAAGGTATGTGGCTGTATGATTCTAAGGGCGGAAAAATGCTTGACGGTGTTGCAAGTATGTGGTGTAATGTTTGGGGTCATTCAAAATCTGAATTAGTATCTGAAATAATTAAACAGACAAAAATAATTCAGCACACTCCTTTGTTTAACCTCACCCATCCTTCTGCTGAAAAATTATCCAAAAAATTATTAAAACTAAATCCAAAAATGAAATCTGTTTTCTTTTCTGATAATGGGTCCACCGCAATGGAAATTGCAATAAAAATTGCTTTACAATATTGGCATAATGTGGGGGAAAATAAAAAAACAAACGTTGCTACTCTGGAAAATGGATATCATGGTGATACTTTTGGTGCGATGTCTGTAGGATATGTGCCTGAATTTTTCTCTAAATTTCGTTCAAAATTATTTTCTACTATACAATTTTCTGTTCCAAGAACCATATCTTCGGGAACTCCTAAAAAAACATCTTCTAAGGAATATGAAGAATATTGTTTATCAAAAATTGAAGATAAACTAGAAAAAGATAATTCTATCGCTGCATTTGTCATGGAGAGTGGCGCACAAATGGCAGGAGGTGTCATAATCTATCCTAAACATTTTCAAAAAAAGATATCTCGAATATGTAAAAAAAATGACGTGTTGTTTGTTTTAGATGAAATTGCAACTGGTTTTGGGAGACTTGGATCTATGGTAGAATATCAATCTCAAAACTCCCATCCAGATATAGTTTCGTTTGGAAAAATGCTTACTGGAGGATATCAAACATTTGCCGCAACTTTAACCACGAAGAAAATTAATGATTCTTTTCTTGGTAAATTCTCTGAATTCAAACACCTTTTTCACGGTCATACTTATACTGGAAATCCTACGGCTGCCGCATTATCGCTAAAAAATATTGAATTATATGAAAAATACAATCTAATTGAAAAAATTCAAAAAACATCCACGGTTTTTGAAAATAGAGTTAATGATATTTCTAATCTTGACATGGTGGGAGAAATTCGTCATAAAGGTATGGTCATGGGAATCGAACTTGTTCAAAATAAAAACTCAAACAAACCTCTTTCATCTAAAACATCCATTAACAAATTAGTATTTGATGAAGGTAGAAAACATCAAATCTATTTCAGAACTCTTGGAAATATCATAATGCTTGTTCCTCCATTAGCAATATCTCAAAAAGATCTTAATTTCTTAATTGATGGAACTATATCTACAATCAAATCAATATCTAGGAAATTATGATGAATTCTTTTTTTGTTACTGGTACGGATACTGATGTCGGAAAAACATGTGTGAGTGCGGCATTAGCTAAATATCTTCGTGATAATGATGTTGATGTGGGAGTGATGAAGCCTTTTGCATCTGGTTACAAGGCTACGCCTGATTCTGTATCTGAGGATGTTGAAATTTTAATGAAATATTCTGGAGCTAATGACCCTATTCATCTTGTAAATCCATATTATTTTGAAATCCCTACTTCACCATATGATGCATCTAAACAACTTAATCTTGAGATTGACATATCCAAAGTTATTGAATCATACAAACAACTTGCTTCAATACATGATGTTGTAATTGTAGAAGGAATTGGAGGAATTATGACTCCTATATCTAAAAATTATTTTGTTTCTGATCTGATTTCTGATTTAGAATTGAGTTCATTCATTGTAACCGGCTCTAAAATAGGGACTGTGAATCATTTCATGTTAACATATGAGCACGCACAACAAAAAAAATTGAATTTAAAAGGATTTTTAGTTAATCAAAATGTTTTTGCTGGCTATGAATTAACTAATTTGAAGCATCAAATATTTGGTTTGACTGGGCGCAAGGTTTATGGTGCAATCCCACACAATCCTTCATTCACCATTGAATCATACGTTGAAAATTTTCCAAATTTTGTGGATATGTCAAATCTTGGTCTTGAAAATATTTAGTTTATTCATCTTTTTTGTCTTAATAAAATTTTGAGCATCTTTTAAAAATTTTCCAAAAGATTCTTTTTCTGTTATGTATATGGATTGTGGAATTTCTATATGGTCCCTTGATATAATCCATATTTTTGTATCATCTTTTTGTAGTTTCTTTAAATGTTGAATTTTTTGTTTTATTTCTCCAATATTGGATGTTTTAACAAAAAATATTATTATGGTGTTTTGACTATCTTTCTGTAATTCTGCGGTATTTGGAATTATCATGTCTAGTTCTATATTCTCAAAAGTAATTTTTCGCTGACTAGGGATTAACATTTCTGTAAACAAATAATGCGTTAGACTTTCAGCTAACGTTCCATGTTTTTCATATTCATCAATGTCCTGTACAGTATGAATTACTGGTTCGTAGATTCTCTCAAATAGTTTTGAAAAATCATTGCTTAACAATAGCTGATGTATTTGTTCTGACCCCATTCCATCTATTTTTGCGTATAATGCATCTTTAATGGGTGAATTTTCACTCATTAGATTTATTCAACAAATGCGTATCTTCTTTCCCCTCGTTTTTCTGAGGAAATTTGTTCAACATGTTCTAAAATAAATTCTTTTTTTGCATTAAGTATTGATTGATCTGGCGTACGTTTATTCTCATGCAGTTCTTCATAATCTGATAAACTCAATCTTTGCCGTTCTCCGATTTCTGTTTCCAAATTCATTTCTTTTACAATTTCCAGGTGATCTGGTTGTATTACTCCGCTGAATACCATTGCACTACTACCACTTCCATATGATGCAAATCCAAAACGTTTTCCATCCAAGCTTATGCCTTTCTGGAATTCATATTCTAAACAACTTCTAAATCCTAAGTATAGTGACGCGGTATAGAGATTACCAATACTCTTTGATGCAATCAATGAACTTGCAACCTTACTTTCATAAATTTCCTGATATGTTTCAGTTTTGGCAAATCTTTTTGTAAATTCACTATCTTTTGCCATAAATTCTGAATCTGAAATAATTGATTCTATTGTTCCTCGTGGATCATTTGGTATTGGTTCTTCCATTCCAATTTCTGCAATTACTTCTTTCCATTTTGGTGTATTTCTTAATTCATGTCGAACCAAGTATGCGAGTGCTTTCTTTCCCATATTACTATATGGTAAATGCATATTGAAATAATCAATGTGGTCAAGCATGCTTTGACCTTCTTTCATTTCTATTAATCCTGTTTTTAGTGCTTTTCTTTTGTAATCATTTAGTGCATTTTTAACTTGAATTAGATATAGTAAGTTGGAATATTGACCGTGAACAATTGGAGTTTCTTTTCCAAATGGTCTATAAAAGTCGTATTCGTTTTTAATTGATGTTGATGTTACTTTAGGATCAAATTCTAAAAGTCTCGGTGAATCATTTAGCAACATTGCAATTGCCCCTCCTCCTTGTGTCATTTCTCCACTAGAACCTAAATCATATTTTGCAATATCTGATACCACCACTAAAGCATTTTTATCCTCCGATTCTCCTGCACGAATCCAGTTTGTATTATCATATAATGCATAAGAACCACTAACACATGCAAACTTACATTCAATACCTCCGCAATGTTGGAATGAACCTGCTCCGTAAACTTGTTCTAACATCCCAATAACATAAGAATTCATTGCTTTAGATTCATCAAAAGATGATTCGGTCGCAACATACAGCCTTCCAATTTCTTCTGGCGATAATTTATTTTTCTGCATAATTTTCAAACATGCATTTGCGGCTAAACATGCAGGATCCTGATTAGCATCTACGATTGCCATCTTCGAAACTCCTAATCCTTTAACTAATTTTTGAGGATCAAGACCTCTTGCTTCTGCAAAGTCTCCTGCATCCATGAATAATCGTGGAATGTAAATTGAAATATCATCAATTCCTGCTGCCATTAGCTATGCCCCATGATGTGGGTATATAAGATTTCTAGAGTAAATATGATTTACGTAGTGATGAATTTTCTGGCGATCTTATTCATATTATTAGAAATTTTCTAATTTTCAAGCATAGAATTGAAAACTCTTTCAAATACTTCGTATGGTTGTGCACCTGATAATGTTTGCACTTGCTGACTATTAGATGAAATTATATAAAATGCAGGCGTACCGGATATTCCTAATTTCTGTGCATCGCCATTACTAGCGGCAATTTTTTGTTCATACCGTTTATCAACATTACATTCAACAAATGCATCCATATTTAATCCAATTTCATCTGCAAATTTTAGAATATTTTCATTACTCGCCCATCCGTTATTTTCGCCACTCCAATTAGTAAATAATACATCATGATATTCCCAGAATTTACCTTGTTCTGAAGCACAATGTGCTGCATGGGCCGCACCTACTGAATCTTGACCAACAATTGTATAATCCTTAAAGATTACATTGACTTTTCCAGTCATCACATATTCGTCAAAAATTTTATGTTCAGTATTCTGAAAATGTACATTACAAAAATGACACTGATAATCTCCGAACTCAATTACTGTGATGTCTGCATTTGGATTCCCAAGTATTGGAGAACCATTTTTAAAAAATGTGTCCATTGTGATTTGTACTGGCTCAACTTGTTCTTCTGCCAATTGTTTTTCTACTAATGGCATGGATGACACTGATAACTCCCCAATTCCAAAAATCACAATTGCAATACATATTCCGGAAATTATTGCGCCAATTGTTAATGATGGTACGTGTAATGTCTGTTTTTTACTATTTTTTATGGTGTTATTTTTACTAGTATCATTTTTTTCTGAAATTGTATAATCTCTACCCTCTATAGAAAATGTAAAATCTTTGTTTGAATCTTTTGCATCCATAAAAAAATGACTAAATCATGTGATTTAATCCTTCCATTAATTATAAAAGACTGGATTCTCTAACAATTATAGATGAAGAAAGTCTTTGTCAATGGTTATGGTTCAATTGGTAGTCGTATAATCCAATTTATCAAAGATGATCCTGAAATTGAATTGGTGGGAGTTGGAAAATATTCTCCAGATTCAAAAGTAAACGAAGCTATAGAAAAAGGGTTTAAGGTATATGTTCCTGAAAAAAATCAAAACGCATTCTCTGATTTCACTATAACTGGAAACATAGAATCTGCTTTAGATGAGTCAGATCTTGTAATTGATGCATCTCCTGGAGGGATTGGATTCAAAAATAAAAAATTATTTTATGAACCTCGAAATATATCCTCAATTTATCAAGGTGGAGAATCAGTTGATGGTGAGAATGCAGTTTCAGATTTATTATTTAATTCAAAAGTAAATTATGCTGATGCGATTGGAAAAAAACATGTTATGCAAGGTAGCTGTAATGTTACTGGAATGGGTCGAATTTTAGAACCTTTAAGAAAAAATTTTGGAAATTCAATTAAACGATTCGACGTCACATTGGTAAGACGATGGGCCGATATTGAACAAACAGATGAAACGGTACCTGATACAATTGAATTAACTCAAAGTCCACATCATGGAGAGGATGTAAAATCATATTTTGGGAAAGACGCACCTTTGTTCGTTCGTGCAATTAAAGTTCCCACCAGACAAATGCATTTACACATGATGGATATACGTTTTAAAGAAAATACCCCATCGGTTGATGAGATACATGATCTATTCAAAAATGAATATGGAGTTGCAACATTATGGAATGCGAAAGGAACTAAAGACGTAAGAGATTTCGCAGAAAAATTAAATTTTAGTTTTAAAGACACTAACATGATTCACATACACGCTAACATGACACAAAAAATTGATGATACAATTCAAATGATGTATTCTGATGATCAAACAGGAATTGTAATACCTGAAAACCACATGTTATTACAAGCAATGTTGTTTCAAAAATCACATGAAGATGCTGTTAAACATACTGAAAAATTATTTAACATGTCTGAGAAAAAAAAATTACTAGAATCTAATTTTAGTAAAGAATAATCATTTGATTTTCTCTATCCTAATCTTATCTGGTTTATTTTTTGAAACTTTTTCTACCATTATTCTTAAGGAGTCTATCTCAATTTTATCGCCTTCTTTTGGTATGTCTCGTAATTTCTCATGCAGTAATCCATTCAATCGGGAATAATCATCCCCTTCGGGTATATTGGTTTTGAAAATTTCATTAATTTTATCTATTTCGATATCTCCGTTAGTTAAAATTGCATCATTCCCTTCACTCTGGAATACTTGTTGTACTGTATCTTTTTCATCATGAATTTCACCTACAATTTCTTCAAGTAAATCTTCTAGTGTAACACATCCTTCTACTCCTCCAAATTCATCTACGACTATCGCCATGTGCGTTTGCCTTCCTTGCATTTCTTTTAGTAAATCACTAACACGTTTTTCTTGTGATACAAAAATTGGTTCTCTCATTATGCTTTCAAGTGATACCACTTTTTCATTTTGCTCTAATGATTTCAAAACATCTCTAACATGCACAATTCCTATGATGTTATCACTATTTTCTGAATATACTGGAATTCTTGAAAAACCACTATTGTTAATTTCAGGTAATGCTTCAAACAATATTTTTTTAGAATTTAGTATGAACATTTTTGTTCGTGGTGTCATGACTGAACGAATTACTATGTCATCAAAATTTAGCGCTCCGTGAACTAATTCACTTTCTTGTTTTTCTATAGCTTTATCTTTTAACCCCTGATCAATTACCCCTTTAATTTCGTCTTCTGTTAATCCAGGTGGATTGTCACTACTTCCCGTTAAACTGATAATTCCTTTGGTTATTGCTTCTAAAATTCTAACTACCGGATAAAATGCATAACTGAATACTAATAATACTCTGCTATATCTTGCCGCAATTTTTGCGGCATTTGCATTACAATACGTCTTTGGAGTTATTTCTCCAAAAACCAGTATGAGGAATGTCATTATTCCAATCACTATTGCTAAACCATCATTTCCAAATATTTTGAGTGCAATGTCTGTTGCAATTGCGGTGGATGCAACATTTACTAAATTATTTCCCAGATTAACGCTGGCCATCATGCGGCTAGGATTTGTTTTTAATTTTAGAAGTGTTGTTGAGCCTTTCACTTTATCTTTTACCATTTGTTCAATTTTTGAAATTCTAACTCCGACTAGTGCTACTTCTAGTCCACTAAAGAAACCAGAAAGCCCAATCAAAACTACCAATAATGGTACCTCAAACTCTAATTGCATTTGACACCCTCTAATGATTTTATTTTATTAAAATGAACCCTATTCGTCATATATTGTAGTTACACCACATTTCAGATTAATCTAATTTAGATGTGGTTTGTATTAAAGCCTTGAGATTAATTAAAATTGATTTTCTATAATCTGAGCCTAAATTTTTGGTGGTCTGGCAAATCTGTTTTGAGGATTATTATGATAATCAATTGGAAGGAGTGGTTCCTTTTGACGTCCAGTTAAAATTCCTACAACTTTGTCATCTTTTTTAATAATTTCTTTATCTCTTAATTTTTTTATTCCTGCAACGGATGCGCCGGATGCCATCTCACAATCAAATCCATTTAATCCTACTACTGACATTCCATCAAGCATTTCTTTATCTGTAACTTCTTCTACAATTCCATCTGTGAAATCTAACGCGCGTAATCCTTTTGCAATGTTGGATGGTTTGCCAATTTGTATCGCAGTTGCTTTAGTTTTTGGTTTAAGTTCCTCATTTACATTCATTTCATTATAGAATTTTTCAATTAATTCAAAATTAGGTGCGCCATCATTCCATCTTAATTTTTCTTCATCAAAAATACCATTAAATAATTGATAGAGCGTATTTGCTCCATTTGCATTAATCACTGCAATACGGGGAATTTTTTTAATCCATCCCCATTCATACAATTCCATCAAACTTTTTCCGCAACTGGATGTATTTCCTAATGCACCTCCAGGATAGACAAGCCAATCTGGAACTTCCCAATCTAGTGCTTCTAGTGCTCTATATGGAATTGTTTTTTGGCCTTCTATTCTAAATGGATTTACAGAATTTACTGTATAGCTTCCTGGTTCTTCTGCAGCTTTTAATGATTTTGTAAACGCATCATCAAAATTTCCATTAACTTTTACCATTTGTGTTCCGAATTGGTATGCTTGACTTAATTTTCCAGGAGCTATTTGTCCATCTGGAATATATACGTCACAATCCATATTTTCATTTGCGGCAAACATTCCTGCTGACGCAGATGTATTTCCAGTTGATGCACAAATAATTTTTTTTGCACCCATCATTTTTCCATGTGTAACTGCTGCTGACATTCCATTATCCTTAAACGAACCGCTTGGATTGTATCCTTCTGGTTGAAACATTACATTTTCATTATTAATTCCAACAAATTCTGCAACCTTGCTCATATGATATGGCTTCGATTGTCTTCCCTCTGCACCATCTAATGAGACCAAATGTGTTGAACATTGTTCAATATCTTCGGTTTCAATTTCACAAAAATTTAATAATTCTCTAAACCTCCAAACTCCACTTTCATTATAGATACTTCCTTGTGGATTTCGTCTTTCATAAAATACCTCTTTTAAGTTTGAATTTGGTTTTTTTTCATACTTCACATCAAGTAGAAAATCACATGAATCGCATTTTATGGCTAGTGATCTTATTGGGTATATTTTTCCACATTTTGGATTAATACATACAAGTTTTGCTTGCTGTTGCATGATTCTAACACCCTTTTGCTACTAATTTAAAGGCTGGATTGATAATCTTTACCTCATATTTTCATAATATTCACTAAGTAAAGATTTACAACTAATTTTTTTCTTGATTATTGTATGGTTGTAGTTGATGAATACTTTCATGATCTAATGAAGAAAATTTTAAACAGTTACGATGTAATAAAAAATTTAGGCGATTCCAAAGAAGATTTTTTTGTGTTAGATGTAGAATTAACTAAAATTAATGGATTATTGCGAGTTTTAGTTAGAAAATCGGAAGAGTTTTCAGATAAAAATATTGAATTCTCAAAATTACAGAAAAAAATACAAAATTATTTTGAAAATCATTATTTTGTTGGGGAACTTGAAAAAATTAAAGAAGTATATTCAGAAGATCCATTACGGGTTAAACATATCAGAAATTCCATAATAAATTCACTTCAAGATGATAAGATGATTTTCAAAATTTATGATATTGCAAAAGATTTAAAATAACTATTTTTTCTTTTTTGAAATTTTAGAATCTTTATCTTTTAGCTGTTTATCAACTTCTGACTTTTTATCTTCAACAGCTTTGAAAACTTCTTGTATTAGCCCATCTAAATGGCCATCTGAAATATCTGGGGAGACAGATTCTGCAATATTGTTAATTGCTGCCGAAATTTCTGAACTCACCTGTTCAAAACTTTCTGGATCTTCAGCAGCTGTTGCATATAGTGTTTTTAGATTATCCACCTGATTCAATACTTGATCAGTCAAAGTTAGCTTGTAATCTGCACCATCTACTGAAATATCCTTTGTTATCATAAAATTTGTTCAAAAAGTAGGTTCTTAAAGTTTCTGACTATTAGAACACAATCATATCAAGTGCATGTGCATCGCTGATAAGTGTAGTATGTCTTGAATTAACCACATATCCATTCTTGATTTCTTTTGTAGGGACCCATCTGTTTGTGGAGGTATAGTGCCTATCTTTTACCAATCTTTTCTCTACTTCTTCTATATCTAATTCACCTTCTTCAATTTTCTGTGTTTTAAGATGTTTGATTGTGATTATGACTTTAGTAACTTTGACTCTATCTCCAAATTTCCATTGTAAAGGCGTTGTTTCATCAGATACCTCGATTACCTTTATTTTCATTTCTTTATCTCCTAGAACATTTTTACTAATGAGCATACGTTCGTCAATAAAATCTGAGAAGCTCATACACATTTCAATAATTTGTCATTAATAAATAAAGACAAATTATTATCTACATAGTGCTAATTGCCTTTTGAAACTGTTTTTCGATGTCTGGATGTAAATGGCATTTTATAATCTTGTAAATTCATTTTTTTCTTTTCTCCTTCGATTAGGGCATATGTTGTACCATCATATTTGCATACTATGTCGATGGGGCTAATTTTCTCATTCCATACTTTGTAAAATTCTCTTAATTCTCTTCTCTCGTATTCTCCTACCCCGATTCTTTTTTTTGATAAAAATTTGAATGCAAGTATAACTTTACGAGTTTTATACACCGTAAAATTATTTGTCCAATTTAGACATCGAGTTATCTGATCAAACGGAACTGTTAATGTTGTACCTGTACCAGATTTTGCTTCAATTGTGAATATTATACTATCCTCATTATCAACACATAAAATGTCTGGCAATGCAACGCTAGGAGATCCTAGCCTAAAAGCTTTCCAATTTTCTAATTTATTAAATCGTTTTACTAGTGTGTCTTCCCAATTATACCCTCTTTGTCTTCTAGTTTGTGCGATTTTTTTAAAATTAAGTGATTTTATTTTATTTTCAATTTTTAATTTAGATTTCATACATAGCGTTTATTTTATTGAATATAGTAATACAGGTTATTCTGTAATGACCTATTGCTAATTGTTTTCAACAATAAATGAATAATGAGGTTTAGAATTAAATGATACACTCATTCTAACTGATTGACCTATTTCTGGAATTGATATTGATGATATATCTCCTAAAACACGTATGCCCTCATCAATTTCAATTAATCCAAAATACGTTGACTCTTTTTTTGAAAATTCCAATATTTTTCCAAAATTTCTAGATTTTTTCCAATCTGTTCTACTATGACAAATATGACAAATTTCCTTAGGCGGCCATATCACATTATTACACTTTCCACAATAACATATTTGAAATACACCCTGGCGTAATTGTTCTTCAAAAAATGTCAATTTTCTAACACCATGATTGAACTAGACGTTCCTGCTGCAGACATATTGTGAACTAATCCTGTTTCTGCATTAGAGATTTGACGTCTATCGGATTTACCTTGAAGTTGGTTTGTAATTTCTATTGTTTGAGATATGCCTGTAGCGCCTAAAGGGTGCCCTGCTCCAATCAATCCTCCTCGAGGGTTTATCATTCTATTTTCTGTATTGAATAATTCTCTAACAAATTCTCCGCTTTTATCATTTGATGTTATTCCTAATTCCGATATGGCCATTAATTCACAGACAGAAAAAGCATCGTGCACCTCTGCAACGTCTATATTTTTTGATTCAATTTTTGACATTTTATATGCTGAATCTGCAGCTAATCTTGTACTTTTGATGTCTTCAAGAATATTTTTTGTAAAGCTTGCGGATGTGGTTTTTTGTCCAATTCCTGTAATCCAAATTGGTTGATCAGACAATGTTCTAGCTTTTTCTTCAGATGCCAATAAAATAGATGCACCTCCTGAACACGAACGTGAACAATCTAAAATTCTTAGGTCATCGGTAATTTGTTTAGAATTCATCACTTCCAGTATTGTTCGTGGTTCATTACTATATGCAAATGGATTATCCATTGCTTGTTTGTGATTCTTAGCCGATACTATGGCTAATTCTTCTTCAGTTGTTTGAAATTTTCGTTTATGAGATTTAGTGAGCATGGAGCCCCAATAGATTGGATGTTCAAATTCTCCTCTCGATTTATCCCATTCTAAAACTTGACCCGGATTTGTTGCAGATTCTGCTCCTGAAACTAACACAATATCTGATAATCCTGAAGAAATGTATGCATATGCTGAGATGACGGCATTTGTACCAGAACTGCAAAGATGCTCAATAGAATGTGAAATTTTAGGTTGTATGCCCATACTTTCTGATAAAATAGCTCCCAGATATTTTGAATTATTATTTGTAGAAACAAGAACGCCGTCAATGTTGTTTAAATTACAATCATTTACAGATTGAATACAATTGTTAGATGATTCAAAAAGTAATTTTTCAACATTGCCTTCATTTTTTGAAAATTTTGTTTGCCCTGTACCTACTATTGCTACTTTATTCATTTGAACTTCCTGAAAATGTATTTGTTAATAATTCAAATGATTCGCTTACATTATCCACGGGGTTGAATTGAATGATAGGTAAGTCTATACCTATATCTCTAAATGCATTTAATTTTTTTTCAGCGGTATCAGGAGCTCCTGCAATACATAAATCATCTAACATTGTTTCAGGTACGAATTTTTCTAAACCGCTTAACCCCCTTTTTTTATATTCATTGTAAATAATTTGTATCTCTTTCGAATATCCTGATGATTGTAAAAATTCGCGATAAATTTTTCCTACTGCGATGTAAAAACTAAGAGTTTTCTTTGCACGGTTTCTAGCTTTTTCTTCATCCTTGTGAATACATGTAATTATTTGTAATGCAATATCTATCTTCTTTCTTTTCTGCATTATTGAAATTGTATTTTTCATTTCATTTTTTGGTCTTAAATAAAATATCACTCCATCTGCAATATCCCATGTCATTTCAACCATTTTATGATTAATCGCAGCAAGGTAGATTGGAATTTCTTTTCTTACTGGTTTTGCTAATAATGAAAAATCTTTCAATGAAAAAATCTTTCCAGAATAATTAATTTTTTGACCTCGTAGTGCCATGCGTATGATTTCAACATACTCTTTCATTCTTTGTACGGGTGATTCGAAAGAATTACCATGAAAATCTTCTACAATAGGTACGCTAC
Organism: Candidatus Nitrosopelagicus sp.; assembly: GCA_028343435.1. Classification (GTDB taxonomy): domain Archaea; phylum Thermoproteota; class Nitrososphaeria; order Nitrososphaerales; family Nitrosopumilaceae; genus Nitrosopelagicus. Next base: position 15,119 of record JAOLYM010000005.1, on the reverse strand, counting down.
TTGTACCCAATCCTAGAATTAATCTCTCATTTGAAATTATGTCGATTGTAGATGCGCCCATTGCGATTAAACTTGGACTTCTAGAATAGATGTTAATTATTGATGATCCTATTTTTGAAAATTTATTTTCTTTAGATGCAAGTCCCATCATGGAAAAATTTTCCATGCCCCAAGTTTCGGGAATCCACATAACTTCGGGTTTAATTTTATTTAGTTTTCTAGAACATTCTAAAACTTCTTCAATTGAAAGCAACGAACCTAGGCTGTAAGATAATCTGCTCATTTGAAATATTTAGAATATTTTTTTGATTTTATCTCTTTTGAACATTCTTCTATATCTTTATGAGAATCTATCGAAAACCATAGAACATTTTTGAATTTCACCGTTTCCAGACTCTTATTTTTTACCATCTTTGGAAAAACTAATCCTTCTAAACTTCCTTTTTTTGGGATTAATTTTTCAATATTTTTTGAAAGATGATATATGCCTGGATTCATCCAAACGTTTGCAACATCCTTTTTCTCATTAAATTTTAATATTTTATTATTTTTAATATTCATTGTACCAAATTTTGTTTTTAATTCATTTGCTGCGATAGTGTTTGATTTTTTTAGGATTTTTTTTAGATCAATGTTTGTAACTATATCTCCATTTAGCACTAAAAATGAGTCTTCATCAACATATCTTAATGCCTTTTTAATTGCACCTCCTGTACCTAATGGTGTTTTTTCAGTCGAAAAAATTATTTTACATCCAAAATTTTTTTCCTTTTTAAGAAATTTTTCTATTAAATTTGATTTGTATCCACTTGAAATTATAATCTCAGTTATACCATATTTTTTTAGATATTTTATGGTACGTTCTATTAACGGCTTATTGTTAATTGGAATTAATGGTTTTGGAATCTTATCTGTAATAGGACGCAATCTTTTCCCTCTACCGCCTGCCAAAATTATTGCTTTCATACTAAATACTAATTTTTTCTATTTTTTAACTTATGTTAATCTATATGATCATCTCAAAAGCAGTTAATCCAAAGAAATAACCTACTAACACCATAGTAATGCCCCATCCGCATGAACCTAATATTGTATATAGCAAAAATTTTTTGATGCTCATTTTCAATAACCCTGCTGGAACTGAAATCATTTCTCTAAATACTGGAACCATTCTTCCAAATAGAACTGCTTTGTCACCATATTTTTCAAACCATATTTCCACTCTGTCTAATTTTTTTTCAGAAATTTTAACTTTGTTTAAATATTTTAGTAATGCAGTTCGACCTAATTTTAAAGCAATTAGATATATGACTGTAGAACCAATTGATGCACCTAATCCTCCAACAATGCCTAGTAATACTGCTTCTGCAACGCTTAGGCCATTTTGTGATGCAATAAATCCTGCAGTTGGAAATACTGCCATAGTTGGAATTGGCGGAATTATTGTTTCAATTAATGCCGCAACAAATACTCCTATGTACAAATATTCAGAAAGCAAATCTGCAATCCATTGAACTAATACTTGTAATTCACTCATTTTCTTTTTCGTTTATGTAGTAGTGTAATTCTGTGTAACATTCTTTGCAATACTCTTCAAATTTAGTATGCTCGCAATCATAACCTTTACTAGTGTTTTCTCCGCATTTTTCACATTTTGGCATGTGAAATCTAATTTGAAGACTTTTTTATTTTTATTGCACCTAATGCAATCTGGAAGATTCCTGGCGCAAATAACATTGCAATTGATGACATTGGATCCCTCTCTACTCCTTCAGGTGCTGGGCTTCCCACCATTGCCAATCCGCCGATTAAAATCAAGACACCTGCGACTATAATCATTCCACCTAATCCTTTAGATGATTCTTTGATTGATATGAAAAATGCAATTATTGGTAAAATTAATGCTGGTCCTCCTAATCCCATGCCTCTTTGCATGTCATTTAATGGTAAGAATCCTTCATGATCTGGATTGCTCATTGCAACTGCAACATCTGCACCATAAAGCACTAACAATCCTATTGCAATTCCGGTAATTATTACGGATGCTTTTAGTAACATACTGATTTTTGAAATCAAGTATAAATAAACCATTTGGGTAATTTTGGAACTAATACTAGGTTTGTTTTGGTTCGATGACCAAATTTTTCTTTAGATCTTCTACTTGATTAAACAATACGTCAATTCCTAGGTTTTCTTCATCAACCACATTCACATGACCAATTTTTCGTTGAGGTTTTGATTCTAATTTCCCGTACATTTTCAGATGAATATTATCTTGTTTTTTCATCAGTACATTATATTCGCCATGAAATGTTTTAGGTCCCAAAATATTGTACATTATTGTGGGTGTTTTTATGGATGAATCTCCCAAATCCATTCCTAAAATGGCTCTAAGATGTTGCTCAAACTGTGATGTATTACATGATTGTAATGTATGATGACCAGAATTATGAACTCGTGGTGCAATTTCATTTATTAAAATCTTATCATCTTCTGTAACAAACATTTCTATACCAAAAACACCAGCTCCGTGTAATACCTCCATAGTTTTTTCAGCAATTTGCTCTGCTTGTTTTTTTACATTTTCTGAAACTCGTCCGGGGGCGATTGTAGTTCTTAAAATATTATTTTCATGAATATTTTCAACTACGGGGTATGTTGCAATTTCTCCTTTTGTATTTCTTGCAGCTATAACTGAAACTTCTTTTTCAAATTTTACAAATTTTTCTACCATTAGAGATTTACCTTTAAACAAATCCAATGCATCGTCTATATCTGATTTTGAATTTATTTTATAATTTCCTCTTCCGTCGTATGCATCTCTTCTAGTTTTCAATAATAATGGAAGTCCCATTTTATCTATCATTTCATTTATTTCATCTTTATTTTCAACTTTTTCAAAATCTGCAACTGCAATTTCATTTTTTTTCAAAAATTGTTTTTGAAGTAATTTATCTTGAATAATTTTTAATGTATCTGGAGAGGGATTGATTTCGGTGTGTTCTTCTAATTTTTTTAAAACATCGCTATTACCTGATTCAATTTCATATGTTATAATATCTGATAATTCTGATAATTTTCTTATCGCATTTTCATCTTTAAAATCTGCAATGATTTGTTGAGCTCCAACTTTTGCCGCAGGACAATTTTCAGTAGGATCTAAAACTATTATTTTTGATATGTCGTCCAAATTCTGTGCGGCCTCTGTAAGCATCATTCCTAGCTGACCGCCACCAATTATGCCCAAAATTTTACTCATATTGTAAAACAAATTTTGTATTACTAATAGTTTAGCCGAGAATTTTTGATTGAAATTGTTTAAAAATAGCAAAAAGTATGAAAAATTATTGGTAAACAAAAAACCCCTTGTTGGAATAATCATGGGTTCAAGCTCAGATAGTCGTATCATGCATGGCGCAGCTGAGATATTGGATTCATTTTCAATACCTCATGAAGATCAAATTATTTCTGCACATAGAACTCCTGAACGATTAGACGAATATGCTAAACATGCTGAAAAAAGTAAATTCAAAGTGATTATTGCAGGTGCAGGTGGTGCCGCACATCTTCCTGGAATGATTGCCTCGCATACAACTATTCCTGTAATAGGAGTGCCAATAATGGTGTATAATGATAAACAAATGAAAAAAACTGACAAAAACAAATACTCTGCGTTTGGCGGTCTTGATTCACTTTTGTCTATTTCAGAAATGCCTACGGGTTCCCCTGTCGTAGCTGTGGGGGTGAATAAAGCATCTAATGCCGGAATTTATGCATTAAAAATTCTTGGAAATTCTTATCCTGAAATTAAAACTAAATTAAAGAAGCACAAATTTGACCAATACACTTCAGTTCTAAAAGAATCAGAAGAGCTAAAAAAACTAGGCTTATCCAAATTTGTGAAAAAAAAGTTTCGTTAAGACATCACTTGAAATTTAATATCTTTTTGTTGTAGATGATTAATTAATTCATTTGATTGGTTTTGATCTTCAGTTTCAAGACTAATTGTAACTCCTGCAGAACCTGCACTGACATCCGTACTCAATCTGTCATGAATCACTTCTACAATATTTACATTAATTGAAGATATTTCATCAACTAGTTCCTTCAATGCGCCTGGCTTATCTTTTAGAAGAACTGAGATTTTTAACATTCTTCCCATTCCTGATAGGCCTTTAGATACAATTTGCCCTAACAGATACATATCAATATTACCTCCACATAAAATTGGAACTACAGTTTTTCCAGATTCAGGTTTATGTTTTAAAATATATGCTAATGCAACTGCACCTGCAGGTTCAACAACAGCTTTAGAACGTTCCATTAACAGAAACATTGCATTAATTATGTCACTATCATCCACAGTAACAATTTTATCAATTTTTTGTCTAACTATTTCAAAAGTTATTTTTCCTGGAGTTTTTACAGATATTCCATCTGCAATAGTAGTATCTCCGCTAACGGTTTCAAGAGAATTATTTTCTAAGGATTTTTTCATTGCAGGGTATGCACTTGATTCAACTCCAATTATCTTTACATTTGGATTTTTTTCTTTAACTGCAGTTATTATTCCTGCAACTAATCCTCCTCCTCCAATTGGAACATAAATTTCATCTACGTTTGGTAATTGTTCCATAATTTCTAAACCAATGACTCCTTGACCCGCAATTACATGTGAATCATCAAAAGCATGAATTATTGTTGCGTTTGTTTCAGAAGATATTTTTTGAGCATGTGCCCATGATTCATCATATGTTGAACCCTCCAATACTACCTTAGCCCCATAGCCTTTTGTTGCAGATACCTTTGCAGGGGAAGCTGTTTTTGGCATTACTATTGTGCATGTAATATTTTCAAGATGTGATGCAAATGCAACACCTTGAGAATGGTTCCCTGCGGATGCTGCAACCACTCCATTACTTTTTTCTTCATCAGTTAATGATTTAATTTTATAATATGCACCACGAATTTTAAATGAGCCAGTTTTTTGTTCATATTCATTTTTCAAGTATACATTAGATCCGCAAATCTTACTAAACGTTTCAGAGAATTCCAGAGTTGTATTTCTAATTACTTTACTTTGAGTTTCTCTTGCTTTTACAACATCCTCATATGTTACCGTCATGGAATTGTTGCGCCTTCAATCAGTAAATAATTGTTTGAAATGAATTAATTTTTTAATTCGTGCCTATTTTTTTCATAATCCCTAAATACACGCGATCAAGATGTAAATTATTAGTCAAGAGGTACAACTCCCCAAGGCATTAAGCCTATGTACCCTTGATTAAGACTTATTTTCTAAAATTACGTCCAAAATTCTCATAATGTTTTCTTTAATCAGAATTTTATTTTCTTTGTCTATTAGTGACGCATCTACTAATCCCTGTTTTGCACCGTTGTCTACAAATTCTAAATCGATATTGCATAAACATCCTTCTTCTCCATTCACAAGTTTTTGTTCATCAATTATTACAGATGTTGTATGGAATGTTTCTATCAATAAATTATCTAATTCTTTGAACAGTTCATTTTTCTGACCTTGAACATCAACTACTTCTGGTTGTGAATCATCCATCATTTTTTTAATTTTTTTTGCTAATTCTTCATCATTATAGAATAGTTCAAATAATTCTTGTTTTGGCATATCTTTGAATCCTAACTCATTTAATTTTTCAATTATTAGCCTCTCTCCTTCTTCTTCATATTTTGATTCAGAATTTCCATTACTATCAATCAATTCTGCTAATTTTTTCTGTAATTCAATCACTCTTTGAATTGGTTTGTAATATAGTAAAACATGATATTGTAATGATACGTGCAATGATACAATATAATCTCCAATTCTAATTTCAGCTTTTGTGAATATACGTCTTAGATCTTCATCTGAAGAATATGTGACTCCTTGAGCATTCCATTCTGATAAATAAGATTCAAATCGGGCAAAAAAGGTCTCTACATTTTTGATATCAAATGTTTCAACTTTCTTAGTTGAGCTGTCACCTAACATTACATCACAGTTAACAGTTTGGGTCGTCTGAATAATTTTTTTTAGATATTCGGATTGGACCTCTTCATTAATTTTATTTAATTCTAAAATGAATTCATTGTTTGTATGATTGCCTATTCTCATATGATTTCTTTTAATTACTTCCTTAAAGTTGTATTAATTTATGGAAACATATTCTAAGAGTGTATGTGAGTTAAAACATGAATTTGTAAAAGTGTATGAAGGAAATAGTCACACAACTGAAATTTTACCAAATTTACCTAATGAATCCCTCAAAATAGAAAGCCAACAACTTGCCTTATTACATAAATTTCTCCACGCCAATCCAATTTATTCAAATCATATGTCTGAAAAAATTTCAAATAAGAATTATACAATTTTTGAAGGTGATTTGAATAATTACTGGATAGATAGCATCAAACACGATACCAGTTATGCGCCATTTTATCCTACATGGATGTTATCTGCATGGGGTTTGGCATTAAGTGCTCAAACTTTTGGATTTGAACAAATCATTGATATCGGTTCTGGCGACGGCAGAATTGCATATTGTGGAAAAGTCTTGGGTTTAGACTCAATATCCGTTGAAATTGATGAAAATTTGGTAAGCATGCAGGAAAATCTGTCTAAGAATACTGGGGTCGATTTTAACCCAGTATGTTCTGACGCAACAAGTTATGATTTTAAAAAAATTCCACCTAAAAAATCTATTTTTGTAATAGGGGGAGTTCCAGAAATTGGAGAGGTCTTAGCAGAATCCGTTATTCAAAATGCAATAGAATCATCCCAAATTAGCAATTCATCATTTGTGCTTACTGGAAGTCACTCCCATCGAGAATTTTCCAGAGATAGAACACATTTTGGATGGGGGACAACCATCAAAAAATTTGAATTAACTGTCGTTTCTACAATTTCACTACCAACATATTGGACTATGGATCAAGAATTTGAAACACCATATGTTTTTACGAAAAAAGGATAAAACACAGTAATTTTTTAATAATATGATAATGGAAAATAACGAAGATTCGATATTACCTTCTACAAATTTAGAACAAGAAGACACCAATCAAAAAGGTAGCGTGGTAGATATGATGCTTGGGAAGAGTGATGAAAAGGTAATAGATTCTGAAACAATGATCCAAGAAACTCAAAAAAGAATTTGGAGTTCATTGAAAAAAGGAATAGAATATGATGCTACCGTAGATAGATCTGATGCATATCTTAGAAAACATGTTCATGAAAAACAATCAATGGTCGTAATGTATGTGGATTTGGTAGGTTCTACAGATATCACATTAACATTACCTGAAGAAAAAGTTGCAATCATAATTAGTTCATTTGCACAAGAAATGGCTTTTGCTGTTAAACATCATGGTGGATTTGTTTTAAAATTTGTTGGCGATGCGGTAATTGGATATTTCGTTCATGCTAGCTCTTTGATTGCAGCTGATAATGCAATTAGTGCAGGAAAATCAATGATTAAGATCATTCAAGAGGGCATTAATCCAATTTTGAATCAATATGACTATCCTGACTTATTTGTAAAAATTGGTATTGACTTTGGTACGAATATGATTGTCAGATATGGGTCGGATGCTGAAAAATCACATGTGGATCTTTTAGGTCCTGCTATGAATATTGCAGCAAAAATTCAGGGAAAAGCAAAACCTCAAGAAATTTTGATAGGCGAAGATGTCTACAATAGAATTCATCCTTCATTACGAAAAGAATTTTCAAAAAAGATATGGAATGAAGATGAATGGAAATATCATAGCAGAGAAACTGGAGAGTTATACCCAGTTTACTATCATTCAGATTAGATGGTAAATTTATCTGGGCATTCTACATGTTCATAATGGTGTTCGGTAAATTGCTCTCCTACAACATACATCACAATTTTATGTAATTCGGTATCTCGAATTATTTTTTCACATTTTAGACAACGTTTCACTTTATTGTGTTGCATAAATCAATCCAAATTTATGATCGCTATAAGGATCTGCGATCAGAAGAATATGACTAAAAATTGACGTTTGTTCACAATTTGAGCACAAAGGGGCTATACGAATGCTAAAATATTGTTCAAAATACATCATGGTATGGACATGGGATTATTTAATCAGAAAAAAACACCATTCAACACATCTGATGTAAATAATGGCATTGAGAATTCAGTACGTTATCCGCCTACAAGTAGAACACCTACGGGAGTTACAGGAATTAAGGAAATTCGAGAAAAATTTAATAGAAGAAATGCATCCATGATGCCAAATCTTGAAGATTTCAACCAAATGTTTAGACAATATGCAGACGGTCTATTGAACGGTTCTGAATCGATATTTCCACCCGGTCATCCACTTTACAATAAAGAAAAATCATTTTCATTACTAAAAGAAGCAAATGACAAACTACTAAAAGAAAACCTCGAGTTGAAAAAACAACTTGAAAAATCTGAAAAAAAATCATCACAATCTAATTTTTAATGAATTTTTTATATTTTTGAATAATTTTCTCCAAATTAGTAACCTCTAATTCTGAAATTCTCTCTTTTTCTAATATATTTTTGAGAATTAATCGCTCCGAGGTTTCAAGATAATTGACGGCGTCTGATTGAAGTAAGTTATTAATTAGATCTTTAAAATTGACGTTCATTTTCAAAAATCAATATTTGATGTGGTTTATTAATTATAGACCATTTTAGACAATTATGAATAGTCAGTCATGGACAAAGACAGTAACACAAAATCGAATTAAATGCGAAAAAATTATAGCAATTTCAAAAGATATACGTTATGCAGGTGTTTTTAATGAATATGGTCGTACAATATCTGGAAAAATTAGACCTGGAATCAAACCCATCTTTTCACCAGATGCGGTACGTCATGAGTTTTTTGCAATTGCATCTATGATGAGATTAAGAGAGAAAACATCAAAAACATTGGGAGTTTTAGACTTCATTTCAATAATTCATAAAAAAATTAATATTTTATTATTTTATAAAAATGGCATAACATACTATGTTACAATCAATAAAAAAAATAATTCAAACACCATATTGGTAAAAAAAATAAAAAAAATAATTACTCAGGTGTGAATCCTACATAACCTGAAGTTTGTCTATCTTTATTTTTTGAAAAATCAGGTTCAAATAATGAAATTAAATATCCATCGGGATCTAAGATTACGGCATTTTTCCCGGCTTGCCGTTCCTGAACATCTCTGAATACCTCTATGTTTGCATCAGATAATTCATCCATTGCAGAATCTAAATCGCCGACAGTTAATCCAATTAAAATTCCATTTTCTTTTGATGAACTTGTATGCGAAGTTGTAATCGATGCAGGATGTAAGCTTAATGTGCCCCCTGATTGTTGTCCTAAATCAATCCAATTACGTCTTTCATTTTTTATCGGCATTCCTAGAATTTCATGATAAAATTTAATCGAGGTATCCAGATCTTTGACTTCTAATATTATATTTCCAATTCGTTTTATGTTCATACCCCATAAACATCATTATCTGATATAAGATTTTAGGGGTTTACTTCAACCATTGTTTCAGTGCGTTCAACGCCCGGAATTTTTTGTATTTGTGTCGTAACGTCTTTAATTTCGTATAATTCTTTAACATCAATCACAGCCACCGCATCAAATTGACCACTAACTGGAAAAGATTCCGTAATTTTATTTATTTTTCTTAGTCTGGCAGCTATCAACTTCTTCGGAGATTTTACAAGTATTACTGCCCTTACCATCCTAAATCAACCTCAACTTCAATTAACGTTTCAGTGTTAACAATTTCTTTTACATTTTTTAAATCAATCACGACATTGTTAATTTCATCCATAGATGAATCTAAAATAACGGATATGTCTGCCCTGCCTGTAACAATCATTATGTCTTTTGAAATTTTTCTTTTTTTTCTTAAAATTTGAACCACTTTATCCACCATACCTGGTTTCACAGTGATCATGCATAATGCTTTCATGTATTAGACATCATGCCGTATTTGAAAAGGATTTCTAATCGGAACTTGCTTCTTGTGAACGGGCCTCTTCCAAATAAGCACGTCTTTCTTCAAGCTCACTCTCTTTATCTACTGATAAATCATCATCAACAATTACAATTCCAGAATCCAAAGGTTCGGAATTTATTTTTTTCTTAGATCCTTTTTTTGCGGCTTCAACAAAATTTTCTCCCATTTTATACACTTCATCTAATAATGACTCTCTCAACACTAGTGGGCTATTTCCAATTACGTTAAAGGATGGAACTTTTTTTGATTTTAATTGTTGTTCTGATGGAATCCTACCTAGGCCTTCAATATCTGATTCATGTCTTTGATCAACTCCAAAGAATTCCAGTTCATTAGTTAATGGAGAGTAAAAGAACTGTAAATAAGCTAAAACGCCTGCGGCATATTCTTGAATGTACAGTGTTTCATCTTTTGAGATTATGCCTTCAGAAATTAACTGATTTCTTTTTGTGTTATAATCTTCTTCATTAGCTGCCATGAAATAGCCTTTACCACCCGCCGCCCCTTGTCTTTTCACAATTACTAATTTTTCAATATCTTTCGGTTCTATTACGGGTTTTGGCATTGGAAGCGTTGCTTCTCTCATGAGTTTTTCTTTCATGGTTCTATCTGATTCCCATCTTAGAATCCATTTATTTCCAAAAATTGGCACCGTTATAGATTCAATCTCTTCAGAGCTCATTTGGGCAATTAATGTTCCATGAGGAATTAATATTGCATTTTGTTGTTTGAGTTTATCTTGTATTTTTGCATCAAGAATCTCTGAGAATTTTTCAACAATTACTAATTCATCGATAAACTTGAAACGTCTGTATAATTTCTCACGTTTTTTTTCACAAACAAGTATTGTTTTGAATCCTTCATCTTTTGCTCCTTTCAAAACTTGTAATGAACAGTGAGACCCTAAAGTGGCGATGCTTGTCAAGAGTAATTTTTCTTATCAGATTGGCTTTTTGAATCTATTCCCTAGTTAATCTGGTTGACACATATTGAAAGATCTCATCGATTAATTCAATTTTTGCTTCAGATTCAAGATCTTCGGGAATGGTTTTTGCTAGAAAATCATACATGGATGCCTGATCTTCCAATTCACCTCTCTCTTTTCTGAGAGAATATGTGGCAATTGCACCTGATATGTAGGCAATAGCTTGTTCTCGCGTATTCATACACTGTCAATTATACTCTAAAATAAAAATTATAAACCAAATGTAAAATAAACCCAAAAAATTACTTTAAACTAAATGATTGAAACTGAACTAGGAGATCTAAGACGAACACATCATTCAACTGAATTAAGTTCATTGGCTGAAGGCACAGATGTAGTTGTGATGGGATGGGTTGTGACCGTTCGTGGTCATGGAAATATCGTATTTGCTACAATTCGTGATAAATTAGGAAATATTCAGATTATAACAAAAAGTGGAGAATGTGATGATGATATACGTGAAAAATTATCCCATCTAAAAGAACATTCATCAATTGCAGTAATTGGTAAAACTAGAAAAAATGAAAAATCCCCTACCGGAATTGAAGTAGTTCCAAGTGAGATGCGAGTTTTTTCTGAAGTTGAAAAAATTCCGCCATTTGAGCCGTACGCAAAAACTGTCAAAAATATTGACACTCGATTAGAGGTAAGAGCAATTGATCTTAGACGAAATGTTTTACAAAAAATATTTCTTGCAAGAAGTGTAACTCTAAAAGCACTACGAGATTATTTTGGAAAAGAAGATTTTATTGAAGTTAATACTCCAAAAATGATTGCTACGGCTACAGAAGGTGGCGCAGCATTATTTCCAATCTTTTATTACAACAAAGAAGCATTCTTAGCTCAGAGTCCTCAACTTTACAAAGAACAATTAACAATGAGTTTTGAAAAAGTTTTTGAAATTGCTCCAATATTTAGAGCTGAACCTTCTAGAACAAATCGACATTTGTCTGAAGCAATTTCTATTGATTTTGAAGAAGCGTATGTGGATTATAATGATGTGATGGATAGAATTGAAGATCTTGTTAAAAATTGTATTATCACGGTTCAGAATTTTGTAAAAGAAAATCATGACATTGAATTTAATGTTCCAGACATGCCTGATAAAATTCCACGTTACAAATATGCAGAATTAATTGAAAAGATGCAAGCTGCCGGAGTAAAAGCTCAATGGGGTGATGATTTGTATCCAAAAAACCTACAAAAAATTGGTTTAACTGGATTTTACTTCATAATTGATTGGCCAATGGGACCAAAACCTTTCTACGTAAAAGTGAAGAAGGATGATGAAAAAATATCTGAATCATTTGATTTGATGTGGGGTGATTTGGAATTATCTTCTGGAAGTACAAGAATTGAAAAGAAATCAGAATTAGAAGACAGAATGAAGAATAAAGGTATGAAAACTGAATCATTTGATTACCACCTGAACATATTTGATTTTGGGGTTCCACCTCATGCCGGATGTGGAATTGGTCTTGAAAGATTAATGATGGCTCTAACTGGAACTGAAAATATCCGAGATACAACATTTTATCCTAGAGATGTGGATAGACTAACTCCGTAAATTGTCCGTTCAAATTTCTTATAAAAAACAAACAATCTTTTTCATAATTGGGCTTTTCATAATATTCACTTTAATAGAAATAGCTGCCAATGTTTGGTGGGAAACTCAAATTAAGTGTGAATTTGAAAATAGTGAAATCTTTAATGGAAATAATAATATCGATACAAGGCAACTGTGTATTGATCTATATAATGTGAAGACATTAGGAAATGAAATTCTTCCTAATCAAGAAAGCTCTTCAATCAAAATCAACAGTTTTGGATTTAGAGGTGATGAATTTTCTTTAGAAAAACCCGATAACACATTTAGAATTTTTGTGGTTGGAGGCTCAACAGTATTTGGACATGGTGCAACTTCTGATGAAACAACAATTCCGGGATATCTTGAAAGTTACTTTCAAACTAATTTGGAAGATGTTTCTATAGAAGTTATAAATGCAGGAATTCAAGGAGCTGATTCATTTGATGAATTAGTTTTAATTGAACAAAAAATTTTATCTTATTCGCCAAACATGATAATCGTTTATGATGGATGGAATGATTTACGAGAAAAAAATTCGGCTGATGAATTATATCATAATTGGAATTCTATGTGCCATATTGGAGATAAAAATAACCTTGACGTTATTGTGATAATGCAGCCTATTGCAGGATTTGGGAAAAAATCTTTAACTGATCAAGAATTAGAATTTTCCAAAAATGGAACCGATTATCAAAATAATGTATTAATCAACTCGCTTGAAAAATATGATGTTTACGCAAAAAATCTCTACAATCTAAGTACTTGTACTATGAATATTGATTTGAGAGGTGTATTTGATGATGAAATCTTACAAGTCTATTGGGATCAAGGTCATGTTTCAGATAAAGGAAATTATATTGTTGCAAGCGCCATAAAAGAAAAAATCATCTCAAAATTGCCTGAAATTTCTTCAAAATCAGTCAATACGTCAATAATTGATGATAATAATGAAATTTCACTACAAATCAAATATTTGTTATCTAACTACAAAACTCCGTTAATGTTACAAAATCTATTTATTTTTGAGCAGAAGCAGACTCTCTTACCTCCCACATCTAATTCAGAAATATTTACAACACAAACAAAAATTTATGATGAAAATGAAATATTTGTTGAGATAGAAATTTCCAATGATCAAAATAATTCCAAATCGAAAATATTAGAAATAAGAACCAAAAATGCATCTGACAATTCAAACATCCCTCATGTAACTTATTTTTTGAAAATATCTTCTAATGATAAAATAATTTTAAGCGATTTTTTTTATGTTGAAAAAGAAATTTTTACTGCTAAAATTTTATCTGACAATTCAAATGATATTGAAATAATTGGAGAACGACAATATGATCATAATGCCATAATTGTAACTACTGAAACTCCAATTACTATTTCCGGTCCATTACTGAAAAATAATGAAGAATATGAATTTAATATTGAATTAAGAACAATTTATGATTCATCTGATTGGATTTTTTCTCTAGATAATTTTTATGCAAAAATTTCATCACTTAATTTTTAACACATGTTTCATGATTGATACAATTTAAATTTGCACCTTCCAAATTTGCACCTTCCAAATTTGCACCTTCCAAATTTGCACCTTCCAGATTAGTGAATTTTAAGCTTGAATTATAGAAATTAGTATTTGAAAGATTAGAATCTTTGAAGCTCACAAAATCAAATTTTGTATTTGAAAAATCAACATCTACAATTTCCGAATTCTCAATTTTCATTGATAGGAATTTTGATAATTCTCTAGCTTCGGGGTCAATTACGTCTGCATCAAAATTTGAAAATATTGCAGAGTTAAAGTTTGGATTTTTAAATATTGAATTATAGAAAATAGGTCCTGGCATAAAATTTTCTATTTTATCTCCTTTTGCTGTAAAATCTACTTGTGTGAAATCTACGTTTGAAAATTGTGAGTTTTTAAATACAGTGCCAGCATGAGTGGAGTGACTAAAATCCACATTATCAAATACAACCTTCTCAAAAGTTGTTCTAAAAATCTTTGAATTATAAAATTTCACATATTCTAATTCTGAATTTTTAATCATCATATTTTGTAAAACTGAAGATGAGATATCCACTTGACTTATTTCTGAATCAATTACGACTGAATCCACGCCTACCATGCCATTCATTATCGTATTATCAATTTCACAATTATCAAAATTAACTTGCTCCAATTGTACCCCTGAAAAATAAGAATTTGAGATCAATGTTTCATACAAATTTGTATTGTAAAACACTGAACGTGGAAAATTGGAATTATTTATCTTTGAATCTAAAATATCACTTTCTGAAAAAACAGAAAATCTAAAATTCGTATTATCAATTATGGCTTTTTCAAATTTTGCATCTTTTAATTGCGCACCTTTAAAATCCACATTATCGATATTTTCATCTAAAAACTCACTAAATTCAAAGTATTTTCCTGTAAAATCATTTTGAAATACTTG
Source organism: Candidatus Nitrosopelagicus sp. (assembly GCA_028343435.1). GTDB lineage: Archaea > Thermoproteota > Nitrososphaeria > Nitrososphaerales > Nitrosopumilaceae > Nitrosopelagicus. The sequence goes on along the minus strand of JAOLYM010000005.1, from coordinate 39 downwards.
TTGATTAATTTCATTAGTTCTTTTGATTTCATTATATGA
>JAOLYM010000041.1 GCA_028343435.1 Candidatus Nitrosopelagicus sp. | reverse complement strand
TTATGCTTTATTTGAGAGCTCAGACTGTAATTTTTCCCAGTCAGCTAAGAATGCTTTAAGACCTTTATCAGTTAATGAGTGACCAAGCATTTTTGCTAATACGCCAGCAGGTAAAGTGACAACATCAGCACCAATTTTTGCTGCATCTACAACATGTTGTGGATGTCTAACACTAGCAACAAGAATTTCTGTTTTAAAGTCATAATTTGAAAATACTTGTTTTATTTCTCGGATTAAATCCATACCAGTGTGACCAATATCATCTAATCTTCCAATGAAAGGACTAACATATTTTGCTCCGGCTTTTGCCGCAAGAAGTGCTTGATTGGCTGAAAAAACAAGTGTAACGTTTACAGGAATTCCTTGTTCTGAAAAACTCTTGCAGGCTTTTAGACCATCTCCGGTCATTGGACATTTTACAACTACATGATCACCATACTCTCGAAGTTTTTTACCTTCTTCCATCATTCCATCATAATCAGTACTTACAACTTCTAAACTGACATCACCCTTGATAATTCTAGTAATTTCTTCCATTGCCGCATGTGGATCACCACCTTCTTTTGCAAGTAATGAAGGGTTTGTTGTAATTCCGTCTAACAGACCCATATCATTATACTTTCGAATATCATCAAGGTTTGCGGTATCAAGAAAAATTTTCATTGTTTACTCCGGATATCCTTGACAGTTTTTTCTATATTAATTGATGTGATACCATGTTTTTCCAATAATTGTGGAATTTCAGCATCACGAGCAGATTCACCAAACATATCTTGTGCACCAATTCTACGTATAGGAACAGGATATACCTCAGAAACTACCTCAGATACGGCTGAACCAAATCCACCCATAATATTATGTTCTTCACAAGTAACAATTCCACCAGTCTCACGTGCCGCTTTTTCTAAAACATCTTTGTCAATTGGTTTTATTGTAAAACAATCAATTACTCTACATGAAATTCCATCTTGCTGAAGTTTGTCCGCAGCATCAAGAGCCATTTTTACTGTTATTCCAGTTGCAACTATGGTGCAGTCATTTCCATCTCGTAATGTGATACCTTTTCCAATTTCAAATTCTTGGGAATCAGAGTGAACATTAGGAACTTTAGATCTTGCCATTCTCATGTAAAATGGACCATAAGTTTGTGAAATATTTTTTGTTAATTTTGATACAGCGATAGCATCAGCAGGGATTAAAACTTTCATGTTTGGTATAACACGCATAATTGCAATATCTTCAATGGTTTGGTGAGAACCACCATCAGGTCCAACAGATAATCCACCATGAGATGTTACAAGTTTAACATTCAAACCTTTTTTTTCTCCTCTAGATGGATATGCAATTGAATTTCGAATTTGGTCAACACATCGTCCTGGCAGAAATATTGCATATGTGCTTGCAAAAGATGTTTTTCCAGAATAAGCCAATCCTGCAGCAACAGATACTAAATTTGCCTCAGCTATACCTACGTTAAAAAATCTGTCAGGAAAATTTTTTCCAAAACCAGATGTTTTTAGTGAATCAGTTGTATCAGCACCTAACACAACAATATTTTTATCTTGTTCACCCAATTCAATCAATGCATTTCCATATGCAGTCCTCATGTCACCAAATTCAATACTCATTGATATCCAAGCTCCATTGCTATTTGTTGTAATTCATCTTTTTTCTTGCCAATAACATGCAAATCAATCCATTTGTTTACTAATTCAGTTCCACCAAGTTCATTTGCTTTTTGAATCAATAATTTACGTCTAGTTCTTAATACTCTATTTCTGAATTCACGAATTACCAATCTAACATCAGTTTGACCAATAATTGCACTACCGCCAACAAACGCACGTGCACCATCTGCAAAACATTCACCAATATTATCTAGAGTGACTCCTCCATCAGATTCTATGTAACCAGTGAAACCATCTTCCTTTAGATTTGTCAGAAGACTTTTTGTTTTTTCATGAGTATTTTCAATATATTTTTGACCTGATTTTCCAGGTACAACAGACATTACTATAATTTGATCAAGTGTGGAAATGAATTTTTTACTCCAATCAGGCATGGAAGTATCAGGATTTATTGCCAA
>JAOLYM010000040.1 GCA_028343435.1 Candidatus Nitrosopelagicus sp. | reverse complement strand
ACACCGTTAAAGAAAAAATAAAGAAAATCAAGGAAATACCAATTACAATTAATTCAGGACAACTTTTAGAGGCATCAACAATTGATACACATGCAAAAATGAAGTATGAAAAAATTTTACAGATTGAAAAAACTACAAGTGGATTTAATCAAGAAAAATTCTTAGTAAAGAAAAATGAACTTGCAAATAATCGTCAACGATTACGAGAAATTGATCAAGAATTTGGTGCAGTATCTAACAGAATAGAAAATGCCCAAAAACAACTTCAAAAAAATAAGATTTCATTAGATGAGTTACATAAAGTAAGAAAATATGTTACAGAGTTAGAAAATGTACAAAAAAATGTCTACAGCATCGACGGACCAGTTGCAAAAAGCCTACGTTCATGGGCATTAGAAATAATTTCAGAAAAAGCATCAGAATATTTAGAAAAACTAAATACAAAAATTCAAAGAATCTCACTTTCACAAAAGACAAGAGATGTCAATATTACTTGTTATGCCAGATCAACCATGTTGGAGTTAGAATCACTTAGCGGTGGAGAACAAGTAAGTATCGCATTATCACTAAGATTGGGAATGGCTCATCTCTTAGGTTCTTCAAATCTTAATTTTATGATATTAGATGAGCCTACAACACATCTAGACAGTGAACGTAGAAAAGCACTAGTTGAAGTATTATCACAGTTAGCAAACATTAGAGGGGAGAATACTTCGATGCAGTTTATCATTATTTCACACGATGCAGAAATTTTTGAAGATTCTTCTGTAGAAAATATTTACAAGTTTGAATCGGCTATTGATGGAACAGTAGTTAGTTTACTTTAGCCGCCAGTAAGTTTACCAAATTTTTCATTTTTACACAATGTTTTCATGAATTCAAGATTAGATAATGCAACTACGGCAGAATGTCTTACAGACTCTTCAGGATCATTTAGTGCTTTTTCTAAAACCTCAGGCTCACCCGTAGAACCAACAACTCCTAGTGCAACTGCTGCTTCATGTCTAACAAACATGCTAGGATCATTTGCAGTAGCATCTTCAAGTGGCGCAATTCCACTACTAAAACACATCTGGCCTAGTGAAAATGCAGCCTCATGACGAACTAGTTCATTTGGATCATCTTTGAGAACTTTGGCAATATATTGGACTTTATCCTCACCACCAAGATCAACTATGATACATGTAGCTCTACATCTAACAACATAATCTTCATGCTCTAATAATTTAACAAAATATTCAGTATCTTGTTTTTCATAATGAGATTCCATCTCTGCAAAGAGATCAATTCTAGATTGTGGCACTACATCCATGTTTGAGGTTTTTTCCAGTCCTTTTTAATTCCTTTTTTTTGAAATAGACGTTATGTTTTTTAATAGAAAACAAAATCACAAAATTTATGGTAATAATTGGAGAAAAAGCACCAAACCTCAAACTAGGAAAATGGGTTCAAGGAATGGATACAAACTTTGACAAAGAAGGAGATAATGTCAAACTAGTCGAAGTGTTTCAAGTAAATTGCCCAGGATGTTTTATGCATTCAATTCCAGAAATAATTAACATTTATCAAAAATTCAAAGGAGATGGATTATCAGTAATGGGTGTAGCAACCGCATTTGAGGATTATGACAAAAATACATTAGAGAATTTAGAGATGCTTCTTACAACAGGAGAAGTTGTCGGAGATACAAAGCAGGCATTGTCTCAATATGGCCAACTCAATGAAGGAAAATTATCATATAAAATTCCATACCCAGTTGCAATGGATTCATTGGTAAAAGCAGGAGAACCAACTAAAGAAAAGATGACCGTATTTATCAAAAATCAGCTACCAGATTTTGATACACAGCCAGAGGATTACAAAGAGCAGATTTTTTCCAGAGTTAGAGAGTATTTCAAGACAAAAGAATACTCAGCAGAGACATTTGAGATGTACCAATTGAATGGAACACCATCTACAATTTTAGTAGACAGAAAAGGAATACTACGGGACGTTTCATTTGGTCAAACAACAAATTTAGAATCTATGATTGAAAAATTATTAAACGAATAATTTTTTATATTTTTTTAACACTATCAAACCAATAAAAGAAGTTGCAAGAACTAATGGTGCAATTTCATGAAATTCTGGAATTACATATGTTCCGAAAATTTCAATTG
>JAOLYM010000004.1 GCA_028343435.1 Candidatus Nitrosopelagicus sp. | reverse complement strand
TTTTTAAAGAAACTAAAAGCTTTGGTATGATTAGTTCTTATGATAAATTTACGGATAAAATTTTTGTATGGAGTGAATTACAAAAAAACTTTATGACTACAGAATATAATATAGAACCACATAGAATTTTCCCAATTGGTAGTCCTAGACATGATAATTGGATTATGAATAAAAATTTTCAAAAAAGTAATAAAAAAATAAGAGTATTAATTGCTCCTACACCTATTACGCAATTGCAAGGATACGATACAACTGAAATTCATATAAGATTTAAAAATACAATTAAAAATATAATATTAAAATTACAAGATAAAAATATAGAATTAATTTTTAAGATTCATCCCAGTCAATCTGATCATAATAATGAAATTAGAAAAATAATTGAAACATATTCAAAAAAATCTTCAATTTATCTTTTTAATCCAGTAAAAGAATTAATTCAAACATGCGATGTAATTATAACAATTACACCAGAAGGATGGGCACCATCAACTATAATGCTAGAAAGCATGATTTTAGGTAAACCTGCATTAAATATAATTTTAGATGGCAAAGTTTACGATTTTGAATATATAAAACAAAATGCAGCAGTTGCAACATCATATGATTCAATTGACGAAATACTTTCAAATCTAATAGATAATTCAGAATACAGGAAAAAAATTGGTTCTAATGCATTATTATTTTCCAAACAATTTCTTTGTAATTATGGAAACTCGTCAAAAAAAATAGCCAACTTTTTAACAAATAAGAAACAAATTAATGCATAATATAGCTTAAATAACGATAGGAAGACTTTTGGTATGAAATATTGTAAAAAATGTCTTTATCCAGATACAAAACCACAACTTATTTTCAATGATAAAGGAGTTTGCAGTGCATGTGAAAACATGAAAAAGAAAGAGATGATAGATTGGAATGAAAAAAAGAAAGAATTTGGTTTAATTTTAGAAAAATATAGAAACAGAGACGGTAAAAATTATGATTGTATTATACCAGTTAGTGGAGGAAAAGATTCAACATATCAAACATATGTTATGAAAAAAGAATATGGTCTTAATCCATTAGTTGTAAATTTTCATCCTCTTGATCAAACTAACATTGGAAAAAAAAATCTCGATAATTTAAAAAAAATTGGCGTAGATTGTATTGAATTTTCACCAAATCCAATAATTTATCAAAAATTAGCAAAATATGGGTTAACAGAATTAGGAGATTTTCAATGGCCGGAACATTTAGGAATTTTTACAATTCCAGTTCAAATCGCCGTAAAATACAATATACCATTGATTATGTGGGGAGAGAATCCACAGCTAGAATATGGTCAACCAACAGATATCGACAAGGATACAATTCTAGATAGAGAATGGAATGAAAAAAACGGAGGTTATTTTCTAGATAAAATAAAACCTCAAGATATGACAAAATATGGATTTTCAATTAGTGATTTGAAACCATATCTATATCCAAGCGATGACGAAATAAAACAGGTTGGCGTAACAGGAATTTTTTTAGGATCTTATCACAAATGGGATATTTTTAAACAATTAGAATTTGTGAAAACAATAGGTTTTTCAGAAAATAATGAAATTATGGAAGGAACGTATAACAAATGGGAAAATCTAGATGTTTATTTTACAGTATTTCATGATTACTTTAAATTCTTAAAATATGGTTTTGGTAGAACTACAGATCATGTTTCGATAGAAATACGTTATGGAAGAATAAGTAGAGAAGATGGAATAGAACTTGTAAAAAAATATGATGGAAAGATTCCTAAAAAATATTTAAAAGAGTTTTTACAAGCTGCAGATATTTCAGAAAAAGAATTTCATAGCATATGTGATAAATTTACTAATAAAGAATTATTTTTAACAGATAATAGTGGAAATCTTATAAAAGATGAACAAGGTAATTTAAAATTAAAAAATCAAGTCTGTTAGTTTTTCCAAGGAGTTTGATTTAGAACATTATTAGGAATTTCTTTTATCCATTCTGAATTTTTTAAATACCAATCTATTGTGGTTTCTAAACCATTTTTAAAATTAATTTTTGGTGACCAATTTAGATCTTGATTAATTTTTGAAGAGTTCAAACTATACCTATAATCATGACCAGGACGATCATCTACAAATTCAATTAAATCATTTGATTTATCCATAATTTTTAGAATTTCATTAACAATTTCTAAGTTTGAAATTTCATTATTACCAGAAATATTATAGAATTCTTGAGATTTACCATTCAAAAGTATTTTATAAATTGCATCACAATGATCATTAACAAAAATCCAATCTCTAATATTTTTTCCATTTCCATATATTGGAATATTTTTTTCTTGTTTTGCTAACAAAATTGTTTTTGGAATTAATTTTTCAGGAAATTGACGAGGACCATAATTATTAGTACATCGCGTAATAATTACATCAGTATCATAAGTAGCAATGTAAGATTTTATGAGTAATTCTGCAGATGCTTTTGTTGCGGCATATGGATTGGAAGGATTAAGATTTTCTTCTTCAGTAGCACTTTCCGATTTCAAACTTCCAAATACTTCATCAGTTGAAATATGAATCATCTTTTTTTTTGCTTTAGTGATTAAATCTAAAATAGTAAATGCACCTCTAATATTAGAAACTAAAAATGGATCTGCATTAGAAATACTACGATCAACAAAAGATTCAGCTGCAAAGTTAACTACTACATCACAAGTCGAAATTAATTCTTCCATTAATCGGCGATTTGTTATATTACCTTTAATAAAATTATAATTTTCATTTTTTTCAATTAGACTTAAATTTCCATTATGCGAACCGGTTAATTCAGCATCAACATTAGTGATTTGTAAATTTTCATTTTTTTCTAATAAATGTAAAATAAAATTACTTCCAATAAAACCTAAACCACCAGTTACTAACAATTTCATAAAAATTAATCATTCTTTATGTTAATAAAATCTTGTAATGAATTATTTCAATACATATCAAGCGAATTTTTATTTAGTATTTTTGCTAAGAAACCTTTTTTAGAATATGAATATGTGTCAACTCATGTTTAAAGATAAAACAATTTTGATTACAGGCGGTACCGGTTCATTAGGTCGTGCATTAACTAAAAAATTACTAAAACAAGATCCAGAAGCCATTAGAATTTTCAGTAGAAATGAAAGTAAACAAATTGAAATGGAATCTGAATTTGATGATTCAAGATTAAGATTTTTTATGGGAGATGTAAGGGATTCTGAACGCTTATTTTCTGCATTAGAAGATGTAGATGTTGTTTTTCATGCAGCCGCATTGAAACATGTTCCAAAAATAGAGTATAACCCGTTTGAATCAATTAAAACAAATGTTATTGGTTCACAAAATGTTATTGATAATAGTTTACGCCAAAATGTTGATAAAGTAATTTGTGTTGGAACTGATAAAGCTGTTTCACCATTAAACACATACGGTGCAACAAAATTATTAATGGAAAAATTATTTGTTAGTGCTAATAATTATATCAATCATGAAAAACATAGAACAAAGTTTGTTGCAGTCAGATATGGAAATGTTTTAGGAAGTAGTGGATCCGTTATTCCTAAATTTATTAATTTAATAAAAAATAATAAACCAATCACAATTACAGATCTAAAAATGACTAGGTTTACTATTACAATGAATGAAGCATTAGAATTTATTTTAAATGCAAGTATCGCAGGAAAAGGCTCAGAAATTTTTATTCCAGAATTAAAATCATATGACATGTCAACCTTGATTGAATCATTAAATGAATTATATGGTGAAATAAAACAAGAAATTACAGGAATAAGACCTGGAGAAAAATTACATGAGACATTAATCAATCATGATGAAATTCTATATGCATGGAAACTAAATGATATGTACATGTTAGCAAATCCTCATTATGAATTATTTAATGATAAAAATATTTTAGAAAATTATAATGGAATAGAAAAAATTAACGAAATGAAAACCTACAGTTCTGACGTAGCAAAAAAAATTACAAAAGATGAACTAAAAGAGAAAATTATCGAGTTAGGATTAGACTAATCTTCAAGAGATCTTATCAAAGAAAAAGCTTCAGCCACAGAATAACCAGATACAGTTCCCCACCGGTTACCAATACTTTGTAATGCTTTAGGAGATCTTGGATGAGGATATTTTTCTATTTCAGTTTTATAACATTCAAGAGCTTTAATTTTGTTAGTTATTTCATTAGAAATATCTACAAAAATATTTGGTTTAAAAACTGAGGTAAAATTCCATTCTGTTGACGAAGGTACTTCAAAAGATATTACTTTTTTCACAATTATATTTTTTTTAGGACGAGTTGCGGTCAAGACTGCATTATAACAGCAAACATGATCAATATTTACGTCGAACGGAGTGTGCGTATAAACCACTTCAGGTTTAAACTTTTGAATTATTTTTTCAACAGATTTTGTTATTTCTAAATTTGAAACTGTATCCATTTCATTATCCGGAAAATTTAGAAATTCAATATCAGTAACTCCTAAAATTTTTGCGGCTTTTTTTGCATGTGATTTAATTGTTGAAATTTGTTTATCAATAATTTTTTGATCATCTTTAGTAACATCATATTTAGAAGAATTTTTAAAATTAGTTGATCTACGTGCAGCAATTCCAGTTGCCATTATGACAATTTTTACTTGATTTTTATTTTTTGTTAATTTTTTTATGGTACCACCCATACCTAAAACTTCATCATCAGGATGAGCGACAATAACTAAAGTTTTCATTGGATTTCACCATGTATGCTAAGTTTATCTTTATTATAGAAAGCTTTCTTGAAAATAATTTTTTGTTTTCCAATTTTTATATATGCATTAGGATAAGGATCTTCCAGCATTCTAATAAAATTATAAAGATATTTTTTTGAATAATTAAGATTCTTCAATTCACTATCTTCAGGTTTGCGACGTTTATAGAAAGTAGGTTTTCCAGATTGTTTTCTTTCTTTGTATTTTCCATGAATAATTTTTATAATTAAGGAATAATCGTTTTTATACATTCGTGAATAAATTTCTTGAATTGAACCTTCTAAAGAAAGATCTTTTTCTAAAATTATATTTCCAGCATCGATTTCTTCATTCATGATAAATGCAGTTGTTTTTGTTTTTTTCTTTCCTCTAATAATCTGATTTTGTAATGGACTTCCGCCACGAAATTTAGGTAAAGGAGCTTCATGAAAACAAACACATTTGAAATTTTTTACAATTTTTTCAGGTACTTTCCAGGACCAATCAGGGAAGAAGATTATAGAAGGATTAATTTTTTGTATTAAATTGTATGTTAGTTCTTTTTTAGATTTAATTAATGTGAAATCAAACTGTTTTTTCAAATTATCGTATAATTCAATTCCATAACTACGATAGGCACAAATTACATATTTCATATTTTAATTCATTAATTATCCTATTTTTTAGATTTACTAAATATTATCTAATGATCATTTAATGATAAGATTTTTGTATGAATATTAAAAAAATATTGTATGATAGAGGGAAAATATGTCAATTTACGCGCTTTAGAACGAGAAGATTTGGAATTATTAAAAAAATGGAGAAATGATAAAAAAACAAGGATTCACACCAGAGAATATAGACTTCTGAATATGATTAATCAAAATAATTGGTTTGAATCAATCCATGAGCAAAATCCACCATCTGCGATAATGTTTGGAATTGAAAATAAAAAGAAAAAATTAATCGGAATATGTGGTTTGACATACATTGATTGGAAAAATAGACATGCAGAAATTTCTAATATCATTTCAATGAATAATTGGCAAAGAACAAAAGAAGCAAAAAATACATTGGATTTGATAATTAAGTATGGATTTGATGAATTAAATTTGCACAGATTATGGGTTGAAATTTTTGCTACAATACCAGAAAATATTAAATTATTTGAAAAGATGAAATTTGTAAAAGAAGGAACACTACGCGATAGATTATGGCGAAATTCGAAATGGCATGATTCTTTTATTTATTCAACAATAAATGAGTCATAAATAATTAAAAATGACTATACAAAAATTTGAATTAAAAAAAATTAAGAAAGAAGATTTGCAACATATTATTAAATGGAGAAATGATTCTAAAATAATTAAATTTAATACTCAATTTTTTTTATTAAATATGGAATATCAAAAAAAATGGTTCAAAAATATAACAAAAAAAGATTCAACAAGTCAAATGTTTATTTTTAAATATGGAAATCATACTGTAGGAATAGGTGGTCTAATACATCATGATTGTAAGAATAAGAGTGCAGATATTGCAATTATTTTAGGTGAGCCAAAAATACGCGGTAAAGGATTTGGTACCAAAGCATTACAAATGCTAGTTGATTATGGATTTAAGCAAATGAAATTACATAGAATTGGTGCAGATATTTTTGAATATAATAAAATTTCCTTAAATCTATTTGAGAAATTAGATTTTAAAAAAGAATTAGAGATGAAAGATTATTTATGGAGAGACGGGAAATGGTGGAAAGTTTATACATATTCAAAAATTAATTCTAAGAACTAATATCTTTTAATGAAATTCCATCACCAACATTAATTTTTTTGTTTGATTTTTTATGTAAAATTTTATTTAGAAATCTAGGATCAAGTCCTCTTTTTCTATTTCCAGGTCTAAGAAGATCAATATTTTTTCCAAGAATTAATTTTTCTCCATTTTTGATATTTTTTATTGCTTGAATTGATCTATGGGCAAATTTTCTAAGTTCTTTTTCATCATTATGAATTTTTTTGATAGGATTTCCAATTGATTTTTTACTATTTCTCAATGCACTAATCATTAATTTTAGTTCAGTAGGATTCAATGAAAAATAATGATCTGGGCCATTAGATGATTTGTCCAAAGTAAAATGTTTTTCAATAATGGTTGCCCCCAACCCTACTGCAGTTAAAGGAGCAACAATTGGATCTATACTATGATCAGATAAACCAATTGGAAGTTTATACTTATTTTTTAAACTTGGAATTACAGATAAATTCAATGATTCAGGTTTTGCAGGATACTTAGAAGTACATTGTAATAAACAGATTTTATTATTATATTTCTTGATTGTTTTTATTGCAAAATTAATTTCTTCAAGAGTGGAAGCACCAGTAGAAACAATTATTGGTTTTTTTGTTTTTGCCAAAGCATGTAACATTGGTATATGATTAATTTCATATGATGCAAGTTTGTGTATATTGACAAATTTATCTATGGCATTGACATCTTTTACAGAGAAAGGTGTAGACATGAATTCAATATCATATTGTTTACATAATTTTTGTAATTTAGGTAACATTTTGTAAGACATTGAAAATTCATTAAAAATTTCATTAACGCTTTTTTTTATACCTTTTTTTGAAAGATAATTACTTTTTCCTGCATTTTCAACATAAACACTTGAATCATAAGTTTGAAATTTTATTGCATCGGCGCCACAAAGAGAAGCTGTTTTAATTAGTTTCTTTGCTTGGTTTAAATCTTGTTTCTCAGTTCCATGTTTCCAATTTGAACCAGCTTCAGCAATAATAAATAGATCTGTAGAATTTTGTAATTTTTTATAAAAATTTTTCATATTATCACTACCAAATTTTATATGAAGTTTTCATACTTTCTCTAGATTAATTTTAAAACTGAACTTAATTTATCTTGCGAATAATTGTGTATTATGTTATGATAAATTTAAAAAATTATCAAATAAAACGATTAATTTTTGAAATAATGTTATTTACGTCAGACGATGTGAGATTTGGATGAATTGGAATAGTAACAATCTCTTTTCCTATTTTTTCAGTAACAGGTAATTTATTTGAAGTTGGGTACATTCTCATTTTATGAATTGGTTTGTAATGAGTACCAGTTTCAATTCCATTGCGTGCTAATTTTTGTCTAAAATCTTGACGATTTTTTACTAAAATCCAATACAAATGATAAGAGCAGTCTTTACTGAAAGGCATTTTTTCAGTGATATTAATTTCATCAAAATATTTTTTTGCTATTTTTTTTCTAATTTTATTTAGTTTATCTAATTTTTTTAGTTGTTCTAATCCTATAGCAGCTGAAAATTCATTCATATAATAATTCCAACCTATTTCATGAACATCGTAATCAGTAAATGTTCTATTGGTAATCCCACACCATCTTCTTGAGAATAATTTATCTTTTAATTTATTATGATTTTTATGATTAATTGCTAATAATCCTCCAGTTGGCATAGCAAGATTTTTCACAGGATGAAAACTAAAACAAACAATTGTTCCATGTGAACCAATTTTTTGATTATTAAATTTAGTTCCGACAGCATGTGCCGCATCTTCTACTATGAATAAATTAGATGGCTTTGCAAGTTTTTGAATTTCAGTTAGATTACTAGGCATTCCTCCAAAATGTACAGGTAAAATTCCTACTGTTTTTTTAGATATTTTTTTACGGATTTGTTTTGGATCGATGCATAAAGTATCTGGTTCAATATCTACAAAAATTGGTATTCCACCATGTTCTACAATACAATGTGCAGAAGAAACAAAACTCATTGAGGGTAAAATTACTTCTTTATTTTTAATATCAAATAATGAGAATGCCAAATTTAACGCTGCAGTTCCACTATTTACTGCAATACATGATTTTGATTTAATATATTTTTGAAATTGTGTTTCAAATTTTTTTACAAGTCCATTACCAGAACCAGATGCCCAAAACTTACTTTTAAGAACTTTTGAAACAGCATTCATTTCAGATGCATCAATAGAAGGATCAAATAATTTAATTTCTTTTTTCATTTTAACCATTTTTTAGAAATTCGTCATCTTCTTTTAAAGATCTCTCATAACCATCATGTTTAATGTGTTTATTGATTTCTAGAAGATTAGGTTCATTTGAGAATAATTCTAATACATTTTCAAGATGAATTGGATTCATAACTAGTTTTTGAGTAATTTTCTCAATTAATCTAAAATCATCATTAGTGTCAACTGTACAACGAATATGAGAAAAATTTTTTTTGTATGGATGGTTACAATGTTTGAATATATTTTTATTTTTAATCAAAAATGGTGTTACATGCTCTCTTTCTGAAGGAAGTTTTGCTTTATCCCATGCTTTTTTTAAAGATTTAAAATTAAAAATTTCAACAGCAAATCCCAACGGATATGTTTTAGGACATTCTGTCGACATGTAATCACAATTAGAATTTAAAAATACTTTAATTACATCATCGACAATTTTTGGATCTATTAACGGATTATCAGAAGTTATTCTGACAATAATTGGAAAATCATTTATTTTGGCACATTGATAATATCTATCTAAAACATCTTTTGATTGACCTCTAAAAAAATCCAAATTATTTTTTTTACAAAAATCTACAATGAGGTTATCTGACACTAAAGTTGTAGTAGCAATAACTATTTTATCAATAGATTTGGAGAATTTTAATTGATTCAATTGAAATTGTAACATGGGTGTTTTTCCATTGATTGATTTCAGTGTTTTTCCAGGTAGTCTTGAGGACCCCATACGAGCTTGAATTATACAACCAATCATGTTTTAACGTCTTTCGTGATGATTTAGGCATTACTGCAAAATTTTCAGTGTGAATATACTTTGATAGATTCAATTAATTATCATAATTTTTAAAAAATCATATGAATAATAATTTTCGAAAATTATTAAGTTCCAAATATAATAGATTTTTCAAACGTGGAGTTTCAGGCATTACTGCATCAACTAGAGTTCTTCCAGATTTCATTATTGTTGGAACAGTTAGAAGTGGAACAACTTCACTTTATTATAATATTTGTGATCATCCATCAATACTTCCAGCTGATTATGATGAAATTGGGTTTTTTGATAGTAATTATCATTTAGGAATTAATTGGTATCGTTCAATGTTCTCAACACAAAAAGAAATGAATCAAGTCAGAAAAGATACAGGTTATGCAATGACAGGCGAGGACACACCGTTTTATTTTTGGAAAGAAGAAGCTGTAAAACGAATTTCAGAACATTTACCAAATGTAAAAATTATTACTATTTTTAGAAATCCAGTTGATAGAGCATATTCAAATTATAATTTAGGAGTAAGAGCAAAAACGGAGAAACTTACATTTGAAGATGCAATTAATGAAGAAATTAAGTTTTTGGAAAAACATACATTTAGAGAGACAATAGATAGGAGAAGATCATACTTAACGAAAGGGATTTATGAAGAACAAATCAAATTATGGTTTGATATTTTTCCAAGAGAGCAGATTCATATTTTATCTACTGAAAGTATGAAACAAGATCCACAAAATACACTAAAAAAAATTTTTCAGTTTTTAGAAATACCAGAATATACCATTAGAAATCCACAAAATAAAAAGTCAGAAAAGTATGAAAAAATGAATATACAAACTAGAAAACGATTATTGGAGTTTTATAAGCCATATAATGATAAGTTTTTTAAAATTATTGAGGAGAAATTTGAGTGGAATGATTAATTTACATAATCAGATACACGTTTTTCAGTATCTGCAAACATTACTCCCACAGTTCTAAGTAAAGTTACATCGTTATTATTACAAAAATCAATTAAGGATTGAACATATATTTGAAAATTTTTAGGATCATCTTTTGATTTAAGCATTGAAGAATATAGGTCATCATGATCAAGCATTACAATTTTTTCATTTCCAAGAGAATTTGTTATTTCTTTAATATTTTTTACCCCAAGTGGACTTTCAATTTTAGGAATAGCCACTATATTTTTGGGCAAATATTCGAGAAATTCAGTCAGAATCTCGTGAGAATCAACATTTGAAATCGCAAAATATTTGATATTATCATAAGTTTCAAGAATTGGTGTTATTTGTTCCATGGAATATTTGTTGTTTGGAGGTTTTGTTCGATTTTTCGGTAAATCAATGAAAATTTTATGGTTTTGATGTTTTTCAATAATATTTTTTAATGTCTCAAGATCATTGATCCAAGCAAGATTTATTCGGTAGATTACATCATCTGGAAGATTTACATCATAATTTGTTAAATTTTGAGATACAATTAACATATACATCAGTTTTTGATTTCATTAATTATTATTTCTAACGAATTTTCTGAAATAATGTGTTCTTTGTGAGTATCATCCAAAAAAATATCAAAATAACCAGTTCCAATATTACTTACAATATTTTTAATATTTTCTTCATATGCATCAAAGCTAGTACCTGAAAAACAGCATGGATCATATTTATTGAAAATTTGTATGAATTTTCTATCTTGCCCAGTAGATGCCATTACATAGAGATCTAAATAATTAGCAATTTCATACAAATCAGAATTATGTTGTTCATAATCACCAACATTTTCAGGAGCACTTCTTAAAAATATAGGATATGACCCTGCTATAGAATAACTTTCAACAATACGTTCGTCAATTGCAGAGACAATTACTGTGGTCCAACCACCACCAGAAATACCAACCATATGATAAGAATTAAAATCATAATCATTATCAAAATAATTCATTACTACAATTATTGGTTCGACAAAAAATTTGATTGGACTAAAATCTTCACTTTCTAGAAATTCTAATTGATTATGAGATTGAATTTTGAAATTTCCAAAAGTAGGATGCTCAATTATAGGTTGAGAGTTCATTCCTACTAATGGCATAGAAAATGCAACTACTGAAAAATTATGTTTTAAAAAATATTCTATTGTATTTTTTCCTTCAAAAAAATCGCCGCGGTGGCCTTGATGATATATGATTAATTTTCCATTATTCTCAATTGGTGTAAAATGATAAGCAATTGAGTTTACGCCATATTCCATCTCAATCGTTAATTTATCAATTGAATTAAGATTCTGAAGATTTGAATAACGTGTATCAATTATGTTATTTTCAATTATCAGGGATTCAGATGTGGTAGGAATTTTTTGCTTCCAGATATGTTTGATAAAATTCTGTTTTATTTCATTTTTTGACGAAATATCAACCACGCGAATTAATGAATTAACATCATTCTCAAAAATAGGGTTTTCAGAATAGTTATCAATATAGAGTGATTTAAGAGAAGAAATTGGAAAAAGATCGTACGTGCTTACAAAAAATCCAGATATGAATACAGCAATGAATACAAATACGAGAAGGAAAAAAATTTTGAAATTCATATAGAATTTTAGAGTTTTTTTTCATTTAAAAGATACTAATGAAAGAAATCTAATCTAACGATTATTTTTTATCCAAACTCGTACCATGTATCTTTTTTTATCAGATTCGACAAAGTCTTCAAAACTTGTTCTTCCATGAATAATTCGATGATTATTAAAAAATGTCATATCATATTGAGAAAGATTATAACTTACCGAAAAATTTTCATCATGAATAGCTTTATCTAATTGATCTAAAACATGATTTTGGTCAGAAGACAATGGTTGGTTTACGATTTTTTGTCCATCATTAATATAATTTCGAAGATATCTAAACTTTAGTTCATTATCTTCATACTTGAAGATTGGTTCAAATGTTGTAGGAGATTCATTTTCCTTGAATTCATTTCTTTTATCAAAATGAAATTTTTTGTAAAGCAATTTTAAAAAATCTGGATTTAATTTTAAAATTTGATTGTGTATTGTGTATACGCTAACAAATTTGCTTATTCCACCAATTTTTGCAGGTCTAATACATAAAAGTCCAACAAAATCTGGAACTTTACTCCATTGAGGACTATCTGTGTGAAAAGAACCACCTTCTTTTGTTTGATGATATCTCCCACCTGTTTTCATAGATTTACCTTCATCCGTAATTGTAACAAATTTTTCGTTTTTGATATTTTGAACATATAATTGACCAAAACAAGTTGAGATTATTCTAAAAATTTCTTTTACATTTTCATTAGAAAAATTTTCTAAACAAGATCCATCTAAAATAAAAAATCCATTTCCTTGAATTAAATATGATTCTTCTAATTTTAAAATTTCATGTTCTAAAATAGGAAAATCATTAATTTTGGAGGATTGAAGATTATCTTTTTTCTTTTCTAATTCTAAAATACTATCATGTGATAATTTTATTAAAAAACTATCAGTATGTTCGTCTAATGATTTTTTCCAAGCTAAATTATCATCAGAAATTAAATTTTGAAGAATTTCCATATATCTCCGTTTAATTTACATCACGTATATTATCCTTAAGAAGTAATTCTCATATAACAATAAACAAAAATACTTTTGTGAAAAAAAATTTAATCTTAATTTGCATTGATGGATGAAGACTAGATTTTGCTGAAAAATCAGAGATTTTTAAAATTATTCTATCAATTATAAAAAATCCACACTCAGAATTAAGAATTTCATTTTTTAGAAAATCAAATTCATTGGGATTTTCAGATGTTAATAAAAAACATATTCCAAAATTTTATCTATTGTTGACATACTTCAAGAAATAAAAAATTTTCTTTAGAATTAATTAACGATTTATCCCAAGAAAGATTTTGATCATCAATTATTTGAGTTAATTTACTACTCATGATTAGCATCCAAGTAGTGGATATTTTAGTCAAACCTAGAATAAATTAGCAAAAATGATATACATATTTGAAATCGAAGACATATTGAACAAAAATGTCATTATCGTATGTGTAGACGGTGGGAGATTAGATCGTGGAAGAAAATCATCAATAATAAAAAAATTTAGTGATAATTCGATATTTTTTTCTCAATCGATTACTTATGCACCATATACAAACTCGTCAATACATGCACTCATCAGTGGTTCATATGGAAATCGAAATGGTTGTTATAGTTATTGGCATTCTAGTAGATTCAAAGCACAGAATTTCAAAACACTTGTAGATTATTTACATGAAAATGATTACTATACATGTGCAGATTTAATATCAGATCTTGTATTACCAAGAAAAAATTTTGATGTTTACGAAGTATATGATGAAAGTGATGTAGATTTAGAGTCAAGACATATTGATCTTTTAGAAAAGATGAAAGAAAAAAATTCTAATAAAAAAAATTTTTTCTTGTATTTACATTATAGTGGAATTCATACAGGAATTAGAGATCAAGTTTTAAAAGTTTACAATAATTTTAATGAAGAGTATTTTGAAAATAAATCAAAAAATAATCAAAGATACGATAATTTATTTGAAAAGGCTGAAAAATATTTAGAGAGAATTTATCAAAAAATAAAAGACTTGGGTTTATTTAAAAATTCAATAGTTTTAGTAATTTCTGATCATGGGATTAGTATTGGCGAAAAAGTTGGGGAAAGAGCGTATGGAAGTTATTGTTATGATTATACAATCAAAACATTTGCAAATTATAATTCACCAAATTTACCATCACAAGAATTTACACAACAAGTTAGTCATGTTGATTTTATTCCAACAATATTAGATGATTTAAAAATTGATCCTGATGAATTGTATGAAAAAATGGATGGTATATCATTATTGGATGGAATAAAAAATGGAAATTATAAAGAACGATATGTTTTTTCGGAAACAGCAAATCCACTGAATAGTAATGCACCGCCAAAAAAACCCAATACAAAATCTATTAGAATATCAGAATGGAAATTGATCTACAATGAACATAACAATACAAAAGAACTTTATGATTTGAAAAATGATCCTGAAGAAAATAAAAATCTTATAGACAAAGATATTCCAATTAAAGAAGAATTATGGAAAAACCTTGAGAAAAATTTAGAATACAGAACTAAAGATGACGATGAAATACCTTTGTCTAAAAGAGGCTTGGTAAGTCCTTAAATTATAAATAATTTTTTGGCAAGTTCTAAATCTTTTGGAGTATCAATTTCACACCATTTTCCAGATATTTTAGTCGATGTGAATTTTATTCCATCTTTTAGTAATTCATTAATCATATCAGTTATAATACCAAAATGTATTGACGGTGAATCATGAAATTTACCAACATGATTTTCTTGAAGAATATTATATTTTTGTATAAAATTCAATGCAGATGATTTAGATAATTTCATGAGTCCAATAAATTCACCAAAAACTACATTTTCATAAGTTTTAAAATTTTCATAATATCCAATATTAGTAATAAAGTTATTTTCCAAAGTTACAACTGAAACCTTGTTTAATAGATCATTAGATTTATTATTATAATTTTTTTCCCAATTATAATCAATTGCAAGACTTGTATCTTCAGTGGAATTAAAAAGTTGAGATAATATATTTTCATCAAAAATTATATCTCCATAAGAAATTATTATATCATCAAACATTTCTTTTTTTGCAGTCATTAGTGAACCTAATAGATCATGTTTAGCAGTATCAACATCATCAACATATGTAACTTGTTCAAAATTAAATTTATTTTTATGAGGACCTCGAATGATAATTATATCATCAATACCAAATTTTTTAAAAAGTTCAATTTGTCTTTCAAGAATAGATTTACCATTAACATCAATCAAAGGTTTAGGTAAATCTTTTGTTAAATCACCTAATCGCGAACCAATTCCTGCTGCAACTATAATTGCTTTCATATGGTAATAATAATAGCCTGAATAATATAACTTGAGATATAGGCGAATGATTAAATCACTTTGTTGTGAGGTTATTTTATAGAAATGAATATTAAAAAAAAGTTAAAATTTAAAGGAAAAAATATTGATGTTCTAGATTTTGAAACAAATCGGGTAAGAATTAAAATTAAACATGAAATGGTAGAACAGGGAAATGCAGTTGCAGTTCTTGCATTAGAAAAAGATGATATTATTTTAGTGAAAGAATTTAGATTCCCAATGGGATATGTATTAGAAATTCCAGCAGGAAATGTGGATAAAGGTGAAACCCCGTTGAAAGCAATTAAACGAGAACTATTAGAAGAAACAGGATACAAAGCAGGAAAAATTAAACATTTAATGAAATTTTATCCTAAGCTAGGATATAACACACAAATTATTGATTGCTATGTAGCAACGGATTTAATAAAAATTACTGAGCCAAATTTAGAAGAAGGAGAATTACTTTCTGTGAAAAAAATGAAGTTCAAAAAATTCCTTAAAATGATTAAAGATGGAAAAATTATGGGATCTTATACTATTTGTGCAGCGTTAACTTATGAATTACAAAAAACTGATTAATCTTGATCATACCAAACACTATCAATTGAACCTGGATTTTTTATTGTAGGAGATTTTTGTATATTTTTTTGAATTATTGGATGTCGCCACAAATTAGTACTAGATATCATTCTAAGTGCTTTACTTTTTCCAACCATAGTTTCGCCATACGTATTCAGAGTATCTTGAACAGATTTGAATTGTTTTTCAGTTAATTCAAAACTAATATTATAAGAATTTGTTAATTTGAAATTATCTAAATTAGTATCACTTGTGTTTGTTAGCCATTTTATTACATCATATTTGAATTCAAATACAGGATTAGTCTCCATTCTATTTTTGCCTAATGTGTTATGAGCAGTTCCACGACAAAAATTTGACACGTCTTTGAACTTATCTTCCCAATCAATATCTTTTTTTTCAGAATTTTTAATGAAATCATGTGCAATTTTTAAGATATATCCAGCCCAATCATCCATTGATTCAGCTGTTACTTCTGCAAGGAAATTATACATTACATTAATTCCTTCTTTACCATCTAGAAGTTTTTGATATTCCGAATCTTTTTGATAATTTTCAATGATTTCTTCTGGTGAATCCCATAATTCATTTATTGTTGAATCTTTGAAACGTTGAAAAATATCTTGAATTGAAGGTGGTGCATCTTTTATGTCATCTTTAATTTTGCAGAAATAATCAAAAACATCCAAGTTTTGCTCTCTCATAAATTTGATTATCGGATCATAGACAGTTCCACGATTAGTCACATATGTTACAAATGCTAAAATTCTCATATCAACATATTCTTCAAAGCTCATATGTGGGGAACTAACAGAAACTTCTTCATACTCAAGAACTGTTTTCCCGTTACTTAATTTTGCAAAATCACGTTGTAAAATTCTGAATTTAGTATGTAAATCCCACTTTTTTCTTTCAGCAGGAGTACCCATTTCTGAACCATCTAACATCATACAGGTATGAACTTGTATTTCATCCATTCTTGCACTTACCAAATCTCTTAATGTTTTCATATGATTTTCATAAGTTTCTCCAGGTAAACCAAGTATGACTTCAGCTCTTGTTTGTAATCCTGCATCTTTAATTGCAGGTTGTAACGCTAACATTTGATCAGTACTAATATTATCTCGTCTAATATTTTTCAAAACAGTTTGATCTAGAGATTGAACAGACATCCACAAAGGCATTGAGTCTTTTAGTGTTTTTATGGCTTCAATTATTTTTTCTTTTTGATTTTTTCCAGTACTAATATAGATAAAATCAGGATAATTATATTCAGTTTGTAATTTAGCGAGATGTTTAGATATATCCCTATCTCTAGGATACATTCCAAAATTTAAATCACTAAATATCATATTATGGGTTTTATCATGTTTATGATTTGCAATATAATTTAGTTCATCAATTACACGTTCCAATCCAAAACTATTAACTTTATTAACTTCATCTTTACCATCAGCACAAAATGTACAATGGAAAGGACAACCACGATTTGTTTGCATCATTGGAGTTAATTTTCCATCAAAAAATTTATCCAGTAACCCAGTTGTGTAAGGAGAAGGGATTTCATCTAATTCTTTAATTCTAATTATTGGGATTGTGTATTTTATTTCATCATCTTCACCTCTAGTAACACAACCATCAATTGGTTCGGTTATTACAGTAGATCTTATTTCAGAATGAGATTTTGAACGTAAAGCTTTTTCAACAACATTAGAAAATCCAACTTCCCCATCAACAGGAACATAAACATCAATTTTTGAATATTTTTTCATGAATTTTCTTTGAGATGGAAGATCAATAGGGAAATTTGGACCGCCCCATACCAATAATGTATCAGGATTTCTTTCAGACATTATAGAAAACATTTCATAACTTAGATTCCTGTTCCAAACGTAATTACTTAGTGCCAATATATCAGGAGGATTTTCTTTGATTGCCTTTTCTAAATCACCAATGTACTTGAAAAGAGTTAGATCCACATTATCTCCAAATTGTTTTTTACAGTAGGCTGCAACAAATCCGATATTCAGAGGCATGGATTCTGCAGAAATTGTTACAGTTTCATAAGTAAGATCACCCAAATAGATTTTCAATGGTTTTCGATTATTTTTCAAAGAACTTTCCTTGATAGGATGGATATATAAACAATATTCAGAAATTCAACTAAATTATGGATAAAAAATAGTATCAAATGAATAATTTTTTAGCAATTTCCAAATCTTGAATAGTATCAATTTCACACCATTTACCGTTAACATTCAATGTATACATCTGAATTCCAGATAGTCGTAGTTCTTCAAAAAAATCAATAAATTTTGCATTCATAAAACTAGATGCAAAATGAAACTTTCCAGTATGAGACTTTTCTAAATTATTATATTTCTGTAAGAAAATATTAGACGACGTGGTAGACATTTTCATTAATCCAATAAATTCAACTACAGAATAAGAATTATCAATTTCTAAAGAATTTTTGAAAAATTTTATTATTTTATTATTTTTCAATGCAATGAAATCAGATTGCGTAGGAGGATTATCAGGTCTTGATTCATATGATTTTTTCCAATTTGGATCACTCACCAAAACAAAATCATCTTTATTTTCAAGTAATTCTTCTAAAATTTTTTCTTCAAATAAAATATCCCCAAATGAAATTATTACATCTCCAGATATTTCATTTCTTGCCTTCATTAAACTTCCAATTTGTTCTGTTTGTTGATATTCAGAATTATAAACACAATTGATATCACTAAATTTAATTTTATCATTTTTGTAACCAGTTATAATAAATATTTCATTAATTCCAAATTTTTTAAAAAGTTCAATTTGTCTTTCAAGAATAGATTTACCATTAACATCAATCAAAGGTTTAGGTAAATCTTTTGTTAAATCACCTAATCGCGAACCAATTCCTGCTGCGATGATAATTGCTTTCATTTTTTTAATTTGAGTGAATTCATAAATCTTTTTTTAATAAATTCAGGTTTTAATGATACACGATGACTTCTAACATCACTTTTTGAAATTTTTATTACAATCATTACAGATTGGTTAATTTTTTTAATTTTTTTGAAACAATTTTTTAGAGAAGTTTTGTCTGTTATAGTAAATACTTTGTAATTACAGACTTGACCAAACTTAGATAATTCTATTTCATTTGATGCAGTAGGTTGACCACCAGTAGATTCATGACTATTATTATCAAAAATAATATGAATTAGGTTCTTAGGGCACAAATATCCAGTTGTGACTAATGAACCTAAGTTCATCAAAATATTTCCATCACCATCAAAAACATAAATTTTTTTTCTAGGGTTTTTTAATGCAACACCAAGTCCAATTGAAGATGCCAATCCCATAGAACCTATCATATAGAAATTAGAAATTTTTTCTTTTAGTTCAAATAAATCTCTACTCATGAATCCATTTGCAGATATAATTGGTGATAAAGCAATTTGATCTAATATTATCTTCATTGCTTCTTTTCTAATCATGAAATTCCCTCTTTACAATTAGTGCACATGGAGAATTATTTTTAATTTTTTTGATAGCCCAATCACAATTTTTTTTCCAATTATTTTCTGAAAGAGTTTTTGAGGGTAATTCAATAATTTTAATTAATTCAGGTTGAATTTTTCCAATTTGAAGATGTTCAGGAGCATCATCTTTAAGATATCCTCTCCAACCAATTAAAAAAATCATAGGGATTTTATATAATTTAACAAGCGATGTTATCGTACTAAGTGAATTTGCAAATCCAGCATTTTGCATAAAAACTAAAGAATCACTTCCAGACAAACACATTCCAGTTGCAATACCAATTGCCTCTTCTTCCCTAGTAGTAACAATAATTTTTTTATTTTTTAATCCATAGGATATAAATTCTTTAAGAGTCGAGTCAGGAACTCCAATAAAATTTTGAATATTATGTTTTTGAAGATAATCAAAGATTTTAATTTGAAACGAATTTGTCAAGAGATATAACCTAATTTTCTTAACTTCTCTTCGATATCTTTTTCTTGTGACTTAATCTCAAACATTTCTTGTAATTTAAAAATATCATCCATTGGTGACATTTCATTTTGTATTTCATCCATATTGTTAGCATCTTTCATTTTGCTAAGTAGATTATTTAGTGCCAAATGAGCAGCTCTCAATGTTTGATTAGCATAAATCACCATTTTGATATTACGTGAAATTAATTCATCAATTTTTACAGAATAATATGTTGTAGGTATAACAACTAAAGGTGAGCTTCCTTTCCATGATTCAGAAAATTCAAAAATTTCTTCAGGTGAGATTTTTTTTGAGTGAATTAAAATTAGATCTGCTCCTGCTTTTTCATATGCATATGCTCTTTTTAGAGCTTCATCCATCCCTATTCCTGAAATTAATGCTTCTACACGAGCAATAATTGAGAATGCTTTATTTTGTTTTACGTCATTAGCTGCAAGTATTTTTGCAACAAAATCCTTTTCTGATAATAATTGATTATTTCCATCTTTTAACAAGCTATTTTGTTTAGGAAATGTCTTATCCTCAATACATATTCCAGCAATTCCAGCATTTTCATATTTTTTTACTAAATGTCTGACATTATTTGCATCACCATAACCAGTATCACAGTCTGCAATAACAGGAATTTCACAAGATTGAGCCATGTTAGAGGCTGCATCAAAAAATTCAGTCATAGTTAAGATACTAGCATCAGGTACATTATGAATCGCCGAAATTGCAAAACTTCCAGCCCATATTGCATCAAACCCATGCGCTTCAACTAATTTTGCAGACATGGCGTCATAGGCACCACAAACTTTTACAATTGGTTTTTTTTCTAACAAATTTACTAAATTTTCAGATTGAATCATTAAGAAAATGGTAATTGTAAGTTATAAAAAACATCCCATCAATTATAATGTATGAATATTATCAAACAGCCAAATTGTATAAAATTTGGAATAGATTCTGCAAAAGATTTCAAATATCCCAATAAATCATTAGTAATTACCTCAAAAGGAGCAATTTCAAGAGGATGGTTAAATTATACAAATTTAGAAAATCAGATATATTTTGATGATGTTGAACCCAATCCATCATCAGATACAGCTGAAAAGATTATTTCAGATTTTAAAAATAAAGATATTGATTATATTATAGGATTAGGAGGTGGAAGTTCTTTAGATGTTGCAAAATTTGTTGCACACAAATTACAAAAGAAAAAAATTTTAATTCCAACTACATTTGGGAGTGGAAGTGAGGTGACAAGAATTTCTGTTTTAACAGTAAATGGAAAAAAAACAAGTTTCCATGATGACAAAATGTTTGCAGATGTTGCAATTGTTGATCCATATTTTATTAAAAATACGCCCCAAGATATTCTCAAAAATTCAGCTATAGATGCGTGTGCACAATGTTCTGAAGGATATGACAGTAAAAATGGAAATGAATATACCAGATTCCTATGTCAGAAGGCGTTTGAAATTTTGGAAGATGGCATATTAAATGAAAAATATGAAAAGTTACCGATGGGATCATTAATCACAGGTTTAGGTTTTGGTAATTGTTCAACCACTTTAGGACATGCATTATCATATGTTTATTCTAATGAAGGATATAGTCATGGTCATGCATTAGCATTTACAACACGTGTGGCACATGAATTTAATTCATCAAAATTTACTGATAGATTTAATCATATTGTAAATAAACTAAAATTTGATAAAATTATATTAAAACAAAACTTAGAAGATGCTGCAAATATAATCTTAAAAGATTCTAAACATTTAATGAATAACCCAAAACATGTTGAAAAAAAGGACATTATTAGTCTCTTAGAAAAAATAAATAATTTTGATTAAATTGAATCTTATGATTAGTTATTAATCCTCATATAGCTTATAATTCATAAATTGCATTAGATGAAAATTTTAGAAATATTGTTTCTTATCAGCATAGTGTTGATTTCCATCTACATATTTGATAAATTCACTGCTGAAAATCCTAATGATTCAGCAAATATTGTCATAGGAATTTCAAATATTGGTTCAGATAGTTGTTTACAATGTAAAATAAATGGTGAATCATTTGAAAGAGGTTGTAAAGCTTGTCCTCAGGATAGTGTTAGTTTTAGGATAAAAAGTATAGAAGATAAACCGTTTATTTCATCATGGAGCAAAAATAATGCAATGTTTTATGGGGATAAACAATGTAATGGAGAAATTCTATTACCCTCAATAAAAGCTGAAATTAACAAACAATACTGGACCGAAATTAAACTAAAAGATTCAAAATCAATTGTAACAATTTATGATAATGAAAACTTTGATGATGAGATATCAAGCGTAACTAATGAGATTTGTACTTTGCCAACAGATTTAAAATTTTTACGTTTTTCAATGAATGATGGAAAACCAATTGCCAATGGAGGACGATTGATAGGAAATATTGACAATATAGAGATTTTTGACTATAGAATTTCAAAGAATGATGATGGGAAAATAACTAAAATTTATCAAGAAAATTTTTCAGACTGTAATACAAAAAATTGTGATAAATGGGTTTTACAAAATTCAGATGTGTTTTTTATTGATATAGAAAAAAAGAGTTTTCATTTTGACTCGTATGTTTCAGGTAATAATGATTATGCACATTATGAGCTTCCAAGATCATTATCAGAGAAAGAATGGGTTGTACGATTACTTCTTTCATTTGATCAAATTGATGAAAATCCACGTGGAAAAGGAATTTTAGGAATAAATCCTGATGAGAGAAATTTAATTTTCATTTTATCATCAGTTCTAATAGCATTTCCTATAGCAATTTTTACAATTAAGCGAAAATTGTTAAATGAAAATATATTGATGATAATTTTTTCATTTGTATTACTTGTTGCTAGTGCCATACCATTTATTCCAAATTACATAATTAATCAGAATATACTATTTGAGAAAATTTTAATTGTTTTTAGCTTAATTTCTTTGAGTTTAATTTTAATGAGTTTTGGAATATTTCGAATTTACTTGACAATAAAAAATAATAGTTATAGGTGAATTAAATTTTCAAGTATTATGAAACCTAATATTCTTTTTTTAGTCCTTGATGGATTCAGAGCTGATTTATGTGTTGGAAAAAATAAAACTTCAATTACACCAAATATAGATAAACTTGTTAAAAATGGAATTTATTTTGAACAAGCAATTTCGTCAGGAATGAGTTCAACACCATCTGTTTCAAGTATTTTAACATCATTATATCCATTTGAAGCACTTGTTCAAGATGGAAATCTTTTCAAAATAAATCCAAATATTGTAACTTATGTAGATGAATTAAAAAATAGAGGGTATTACACGCATGCAATAATACAAAAACCATTAGCACATATTGGTTTCAAAAAAATTTTTGGTGAAAATTTGGATACTTATGATCAAACTAAAGAAAAAATATGGTCAGGATTAGGAAATGAAATTATTGAAAAATTATCTCGTATCAGTAAACGTGATTCATGGTTCTGTTATCTACAACTTTATGACCTTAATTTATTAATTTATCCAAAAAATGAACAAATTGAAAAAGGTCCACACGAAATTAATGATTCAAAATTTGGAAAAAATAATTATGAACGAATAATTTCAGCACAAGATAAATGGATTGGAAAAATTATTGAAAAAATTGATCTGGAAAATACTTTAGTAGTATTTACAGCAGATCATGGTCTTGAATCTGGTGCTTTTGATGAAGAATTAGAAAAATTTGATTATGAACAACGTCAAAGAAGAATTATCGAACCAGGATTGTCATTAAAAATGGGAATTCAAATGAAAACTATAATTCCATTTAGAAAAAAATTAGCAAGTAGATATAAAGAATATGTCAATAAAACTAAAGAAAAACGACAGGAACCTGAAAAAATAAAACTAGAAAAACTAGATATTTCTAATTATAGAAAACGCCTGATGGAATATACTATTTTACCAAAATCAAATATTTACGATGATCGAATACGTGTTCCATTAATTTTTTGTGGAAATGGATTACCTCGAGAAAAAATAGTTAAAAAACTAGTTAGAAGTATAGATATCTTTCCTACAATATTTGATATGTGTAATTTATCAAATGACCAACTTGAACGTAGAGGAAAAAGTTTAGTACCAAGTATTTCAAATTTAGGATTTACTGAATCAAACGTATTCATAGAAAGTTCAGTTAATGTTATCAAATCTCCAGATTCAAATGTAGTTGGAATTAGAACCTCAAAATTTAAATATTTTAGAGATAGAAATATTCCTGAAAAAAATGTGCATTTATTTGATTTAAAAAATGACCCCTTAGAAGAAAATAACATAGCAAGTAAAAATCAACAAAAAGTTGTTGAATTTGAAAATGAATTGAAGAAATTAAATGGAAAATTAGATTTTGCTATCAAGAAAACTGATGAAGAAATTGGAATTGATGAGGCCAAAGATATTGAGAATAAATTAAGAGAAGCAGGATACATAAATTAGATATTTAAATCAAATTGAGAAAAGAATACATCATTTTATATGAATTATAGATGAAAAAAATTATGAAGGTATTTTTGAGTATTATTGGAATTGTAATATCAATTTCAATTCTTAGTTTAGGAATATTATTTACACCAAACAATGATCTACCAATTAGTAAATTAGATTCATTGATTATCGAGGATTTATCAAATTCTAATTATCAAAATATAGATTTATCTGGAACAGATTTTTCTGGAACAGACTTATCTGGAGCAGATTTCCAAAAATCTAAAATTTTTGGTGCAAATTTTAGACTAACAGATTTACGAAATGCTGATTTCAGTGGTGCAAATTTATCTGGAGCAGATTTGGCTGAATCTAATTTAGCTGGTGCGGATCTTAGTAACAGTATACTTGAACATGCAAGGTTGTATAAAACAAACATACAAGATGCAAATTTTGAGGGTGCAAATCTTACAAGAACAAATTTCTGTGGACAAGAATTAGTAGGAAAAGTTTTTGTTGGAGCAAACTTAAGAGGAGCAGATTTACATAAAGCTAATTTACTATATGCAGATCTAAAAGATGCAATATTAATTGGTGCAGATCTAAGAGATGCTAATTTATCAGGTGTTGATTTAACTGGTGCCGATTTAACTGGTGCAAATTTTCGTAATGCAAATCTGTATAATGCTAATTTGGAAAATGCAATATTAATTGGTGCAGATCTAACAGATGCTAATTTAACAAACACAAATTTAAAAAATGCAAATTTATCAAATTCAAACATATATGGAATTGATTTAACCGACGCACAGACAGAAAATACAAATTTTGAGGATACAAGAAGTGAATTTATCGAGTATCTAGGGGTAGGAACTGTAAGAAATGAAGAGTTCAAATATGAAAATTTGAGCAATAAGGATCTTACAGGAGTTGATTTTTCATATTCAGATCTTACGGGAGTTGATTTTTCTAATTCAAATTTGAGTGGAGCAAATTTTTACTATGCAATATTAAATAATGTTAATTTTAATGATGCAAACTTATCCTCTGCTAAAATGACAGGAGCCGAATTAGAAAATTCACAATTTAGAAACACCATATTAAAAAATACAATACTTTATCATGCAAATTTTGATTCTGCAGACCTATCTAATTTGGATCTTTCCAACTTAGATCTTTCAGGAGTTGATTTCAATAATGCAGAAATTGCATATGCTAATTTTGAGAATTCGCAACTTTTTGGTGCAAATTTTAAAGATGCAAATCTTAAAAACACAAATTTTAAGAATGCAAATCTTTCTGGTGCTAATTTTGAAGATGCAAATTTACAATTTGCTAATTTTGAAGATGCAAATTTACAATTTGCTAATTTTAAAAATCCATTCAGAGGTTCAATGAATAATGAAGATTTATTTGATGGAACTAATTTTATGAATGCAAATCTTTTTGGTGCATATTTTTATTTAGCAGATCTTTCATCAAATAATTTTAAGAATGCAAATCTTGAAGGAACTGATCTTAGAGGTGTAAATTTATCTAATGCAGATCTAACTGGAAGCACAATAAAAAATACAAAACTGGTCGATA
Organism: Candidatus Nitrosopelagicus sp.; assembly: GCA_028343435.1. Taxonomy (GTDB): domain Archaea; phylum Thermoproteota; class Nitrososphaeria; order Nitrososphaerales; family Nitrosopumilaceae; genus Nitrosopelagicus. Next base: position 48,775 of record JAOLYM010000004.1, on the reverse strand, counting down.
CAAACATCGAGGGCATTATTTCAGATGACATAACCTATTTGATATTGGAACATAAATTTCAAAACTCATTAGAGCCAATTACGGAAAGCTTAGGCTATTCACAACGTGCAATAAATAAGATTTTTGATAAATATATTTTGAATTCTATTTAATATTTGATCCAACCATTTTTCGGAAAAACTCCAAATCTCTTTCTTTACTGACATTTCTATCTTTCATGAAAGAATTTAATTCAGTTTGAATACTTGAAATTTCTTTAATTTCTGTTTCAGAGAGTTTTTGGTTATTTTGTATTTTTAACAAAGTATTTGATAAAATTAAATTTAATTTTAGGATATATTCGGAATTTACAAGGGTTCTAATCATATATGGATTTGTTTCTACAGAAATATCAACTTCAGCTTTTCTTGCGGATGTCCTCTTAAAATGAGCATATCCTGTTGTTACAAGTATAGGAACACCAATTGCAACAAAGATTAGAACATAGTGCAAAAATGTTGGAAAAATTTCAACTAAAAATGGAACTTTTTCAACAGCAAGATAATAGGTTACAGTCAATGTATTTACTGCTGAAAGAACAAATGCAAAATACATGGACCATCCAGTTCTAAAGTAAAACCAAGAGCGAAAACCAATATTTTTACGCATGGTTTTATGAAAAAAAATCAGTATATCAATTTCACTAGTGATAGATAATGATCATAGTGCTCAATTGATATTATCCAAATATAGAGTCACTAGTGAAGAATCGAAGATATTTAATATTGTAATATTTTGAATTAATCGTTAATTTGAAATTATTAATTGCGTATGGAAGTAGAGGAAAATTATTTCATTTACAAGAATTTTCAGAGGCATTACAAAAAGAAAATATTGTTGTTAAATTAGTCAAAGATACAGACTATAGTAATGGATTTCCTAGTAAAAAAATTTCTGAATGGTTCTTAGGAAATCAAAAATTTAAAAAATTGATTCAAGAATTTCAACCAGATGCAATATTTACAGATAGGCAATCACATTTTGCATTACATGCAATTGAAACTAAAATTCCAACTTTTATTTTATTACGTGGTCATTATTGGCAAGAATATTTTTGGGGAATGAAAACTATGGGCAATAATTTAAAAACTCGAACCGTCATATGGTTAAGAAATAGAAATGCTGAGAAAGTGTTTAAAAATGCAACAGCAGTATTGCCAATTTGTAAATATTTAGAAGATGTTGTTAAACAACGTTATCCAAAACAAAATACAGGTGTATTCTTAGAAGGAATAAATTCTTCAAGATGGCATCATACTGAAAAAATGGAATTAGTGAATCCATGCGTAGGATTATTACAAGATGCAAATTGGTGGGGAAAAACAAAAGAGCTTTTAATTTTAGAAGAAGTACTCAAAAAAATGCCTGATGTTAATTTTTATTGGGTAGGAGATGGCCAATATCGTAAAAAAATAACCGAAAGGTTAGAGAAATTTGATAATTTTAAATGGTTAGGAAGATTGGAGTATCCAACTGATGTAAGAAAATTTTTGGAAACAATTGACATCTATGCATTAATCACAGGTATGGATTTGGCGCCACTTACATTAAAAGAAGCACAGCTTATGGGGAAACCAGTTATTGCAACAGATGTAGGCGGAGACAAGGAAATGATGAAAAATGGGGAAACCGGATATTTAGTAAGAGAAGGTAATTCTGAAGATGTCATAAATAGAATAAAAGAATTTTTAGAAAACAAAGAAGCTGCAAAAGCTATGGGTGAAAAAGGTGTAGAATTTGTTAAAGACGAATTCAATTGGGAACATGTGACAAAGAATTTTCTGAAAATAATTAAACCATATTTAGATACAAAATAAATTATTTTGTATATTTTTTATGTATGGTTTTAGCATTTTTGACTTTTTTTTCATATTTTGAATTAATTTTTTTAATTAAATCAAGAGTTTGATTATGCATTAGATCTAAATTAGGAATTACACAATGTCCACCAATAAAACCAGGATACAATTTTGGTCTATTTCCTAATAATTCATGAATTTCATCTGAAAAACTCCACATTTCATCATAATTTACATTGTACTGAATAGCAATCATATTACTTAATTGTGCATAATTAATTAACCAACCCAAATATGATGTGTCACAAATAATTTTTGCTAACTCAAGTGTTTCAGGTTTTTCCATTTGTTTAGTTTGAACATTACATAATTTCATGGATTTTTTAAATTCAGTTATTGCCATTTTCTTTTTTGGTGCATTCTTTGAGATAGCAAAATATTTGGTGTATCTTTTTAAATCGGTTAACATTCTCTTATGTACACCACGAGTAGCACTGTACATGATAGGTATATCACATACGGATTGCAGTGAAGATGTCGTATTAGGACTAATCGTACTATGTATAACAACAATTTCTGGTTTAAATTTTTTAATTAATTGTAATACATTTTTTTTAAAATTTTTTGTATGAGGAATACAAACATGTAAGAATAATGTATCAGTGTTCTCTAATTTTTTGAATTTTTTTATATCCATTAATTTTTTATCAAGATCGTATCCAACAACAAGAGATTTTGTTTCTAATAGTTTAGATATGGGAAAACCAATTTCACCCAAACCTGCAACGACATTTTTTTTGATTATTGTTTTCATTTTAAAGTACTTGTAATTATGATGTATTTTTGTGTCATATAGATATATTGTGTCAGAATCATATCTTGAAATTTATAAAATATTGATTCTACGGAATGTATTTAATTATAATTAGATATACTTGAATATGAAAGAAAAAATAAAAGTTGCATTAATTTACAAAGATAATTATATTTTTTTAAATAAAAATCATTTTGATAAGACAACTTATTATTTTTTTATGAAGGCATTACAAAGAAATCAAAATTTAGATGTAACATATTTTCCATCAAAACATACATTTGATTGCTCTAAATTAAAAGGTAAATTTGATATAATTCTTCTTCCAAATAATAATACAGATGGTACACCTGAAGAATTAATCGATATAAAAAAAATAGAAATTCCAGTAATTTGTAGAACAGGTGACCCACATTGGGCAAAAAGAAAAAATCAATTTCAATTTCATGAAAAATGGAAAATTAATTATTATTTTAATTTCATGCATCAAGATTATTTTTATAAATTTTATTCAAAAGATTTTAAGTATAAGACAATAACATTTGGAATAGAACCTCAGATTTATAAAAATATTAATTATGATTTTAAAAATAGAATAAAAGATAAAATTCTAAATTCAGGCGCACTTGGAAAAAATAAAATAAAATCAAGATTAGCAAATAAAATTTTGAATCCTAAAAGATCAGGGTGGTATTTTTACAAACTACGAACATTATCTAATGATTTGGATTACGTGACACATACTAGAAAAATTGAAAAAAAATTTCCTTCCTTAACTTATAATGAATTATTAGCCAAATATTCTGCGGCCATAGCTGCTACAACATTTTATCCAACAATAAAATATTGGGAAACAAGTGCTGCAGGCTGTTTAACATTTATGGAAATAACTGAACAGAATAATGGAAAATATTTGGGATATAGAGATGGTGAAAATGCAATTTTCATAACTGAAAATAATTATCAAGAAAAATTTCAAGAATATTTATCAGATATTCTTAATCCAAAATGGGAACAAATTGCACAAGAGGGTACCAAATATACAATGAAAAAATTTTCTAATGATCAAGCTGTAAATGATTTAGTTAGTTTGATGAAAAATATATTATAAAAAAATAATTTTTCTAAAAGCTAGAATTTTTAATGAATTTTTCAAATGATGTGAATTTATACTTTGTAATAATTTGTTCTAATCTTGAATAAGTTTTTTGTATGTTATGATACGTAACAAATTTTTCTTTCAATGGTAATAAAATTTTTGGCATGAATTCAGGAGTTAATTCCCAAGAATGGACATAAATGGAAGATGGTAAATTTTTTCTTTCATATTTTTTAATTGCAGATAATGATGTTTGTAAAGGCAAAAAACGTAGATAAAATCCCCCTGATACAGGTAATGTTTTTCCTAAAAATTTTCCAATCATCAATGGAAATTCAAGTAATTTGCCATTTGGATCATTTTTAGTTAGAGATGAATTTGATATTTTATATGGTCCTAATTCACAATTGTTAAATCCATAGAGTTGTGTTTTAGTTGGCATAATACTACTATCATAAACATAATTTTTTTCAATTAATGCATCAATAGCCCAAGATGTATTGGAATTTATAGAAAATGTTGGAGCACGAAATCCATTTGATCGACCATTTGTGAGTTTTCTAAAAATATCTAATTCGTCAAGGAATTTTTCTTTGGTTGAATTATTGAGATTTGAATGATTTAGTGTATGAAAACTAATTTCATGTCCATTTTCAAGTATTTTATCAAGCATAGAAGGATGCGATTCAAGTAATTCTCCAACCATGAAAAATGTTGCAGTAGTTTCAGTTTTTCTTAATAACTCTATGATTTTATCCAAACCTTGAAACATTTTTGATTCATGTTTTAGATGTTTAACAAATGGTTGTACAAGCTGTGGATGATACCAATCCTCAAAATCAATACCTAATAAATTCAAATTCATCAACTAATGATTAATTTTTTTTACTATTCTAGCAGGATTCCCAACCACAACACAATAATCTGGAACATCTTGAGTGACAACACTTCCTGGAGATATTATAGAATTTTCTCCAATAGTAACACCAGAAGTAATTATTGCGCCAGGATTAATTACAGCACCAGATTTTATGTTAATTTCAGCGACTTTACGTGGATATTCTCCTTTTTTTAAAAATAAATTGGCAGTAGGATTACTATGAGCAAACAGCATAGAGTAAGATCCCAATGTTACATTATCTCCAATTGAAATAAGTTCAGGATAAATTAGATCAATCAATACATATGGATTGAAATGGCAGTTTTTTCCAATTTTTACTCCTCTTAGTTTTTGCATTTTAATTGCAAATCCAGAATGTGTTGATGAGAATGCCAATGAATGGTGTATCCATGAACGTACATAATTAAAACGAAGTTTAATTTTTCCACCCAATCCAGAATATCCATGATATTTCATTAATTCTTGCTCATTGATTTTAAAGGCATTTTCAGTTAGTTCTTTGTAATGACTCACAATCGAGAGATTGATCTAATCTATCTAAATATTTCTAATCAAACAGATGTGACAAGTTGAGTAATGACGAACAATTCTTGACTACTAAAAATTAAAAATGAAATTCATATCAAAGGATTGAACGTAAATTAGTATTTTCATAAAATGAATTTATTACATCTTTAAAATTGGGCATTTTAATTAGGGCAGATATTTTTTTTGTATTTAATGTCGTATTTAATGGACGTTTTGCAATTAGGTTTTTTTCATGAAAAATCTCTCTAAATAAAGTTTCATGGATTAAATCTTTTTCATATCCAAAAACATTAGCAATTTTTTTTGCAAATTCAAAATTATTTACATAATCAGAACTACCGATATGAAATACCCCTGAGAGTTTCTTATAGTGCATTTCTACCAAAATTTTTGCAAAATCATTTACAAATAATCCATTACTAATTTTGTCTTTAGGAACATTAATTTCTTTATTATTTTTTAATTGTTTTAATAAATATGAAATAAATGATTCTTTATTATTTTTAATTCCAAAAAAGGTCCCTCGAACAATTAATGAATTATCAAGTGTTTTTATAATTTTTTCAGCTTCAATTTTTGATTTACTGTAAACATTAATTGAATTTAGAGGATCAGTTTCTTGATAACCACCTAACTTTCCATCAAAAACAGAATCGGTTGATATAAAAATTAATTTTGAATTATATCTCTTTGCCAAATTGGTAATATTTTTAATTGGATTAGTATTTAGTGCATATGTTTCCTTTTCATGTTTTTCACACCAATCTAGATCCGTTATTGCTGCAGTATGAAAAATAACATTTGGTTTAATTTTTTCAAATATTTTTTCTAAATTATTCTTATTAGTTATATCAAGAAAATTTGCTTTTTTAAAATCTAATTTATTTTGTTTATAGGTGGAATATACATCAGCGTCAGTTAAATTCTGTTTTAAATAATAACCTAATAATCCACTTCCCCCTATAACAAGAATTTTTTCAGTCATGCTCATTTTCAATTAATTATTTCAGATATAATAGATGAATAGTAACCTTGTGTGATAAATTCTAAATTCAAGCAGATATTTTAGATAATAACTTGGGGAAAAATGAAAATTTGTCATATTTTTTGAATGAGGCAAAAAATATCAAAACAGATAATTTTGAAAAGAAAATACGTATTGCGATTTTAGGAAGTTCCACAATAAATGGTTATGAGGAAACAATTCGTGTAAAATGCCATCAAAAAAAAATTGCATGTAGGACATACAATTCAAATTATAATCAATATAATCAAGAAATTTTAAAAAAGGATTCAAAATTTTATGAATTTAAACCAGATATCACATTTTTAATTCTAGATGTCAGACATGTTCTAGGTGAAATATTTTTTACTCCATATTCATTATCGGAATTAGAAAAAAAAGAATTTGTCAAAAATAAGGTTAGAGAAATAACTAATTTAATCAAAACTATAATAAATCATTCAAAATCACATGTTATTTTTTCAGATTTACAAATTCCAACGTATTCACCATATGGAATAAATGAACAAAAGCAAGAATTTGGTCTAAAACAAATTGTAAAAAATATTAATGAAAAAATAAAATTAGAAATTAAAAATGAGGATTTAGTATCCATATTAGATTTTAATGAATTTATTCAGAAATATGGCGAAGAAAATATTTTTAATTATAAACAATATTTTTCTGGAGATATGAAAATATCAATTGAATTTATTCCAAAATTTATTGATGAACTAATGAAATTTGTAAATGCCATAACAGGTTCTACAAAAAAATGTATTGTTTTAGATTTAGATAATACATTATGGGGTGGCGTCATTGGAGAAGATGGTTTTGATAAAATAAAATTAGGGGATGATCCAATAGGAAGATCATTTGTAGAATTTCAAAAAAGATTATTAGCATTAAATCAAAGAGGGATAATTTTAGCTATAAATAGTAAAAATAATTTTGACGATGCAATTAAAGTAATTAACGAACATCCAAACATGATCTTGCGAAGAGAAAATTTTAGCTCTATCAAAATTAATTGGAATGATAAAGTAAGTAATTTACGTGAGATTTCAAAAGAATTGAATATAGGAATTGATAGTTTAGTATTTTTTGATGATGATCAAATTAATCGAGAGTTTGTAAAAAATCAGCTAAGTGATATCTTAGTTGTTGATTTACCTACTGATTCATCAATATATCCAAAAATTCTCACTGAATTGAATGTTTTTGAATTAATAAAAATTACAGATGAAGATCTGAAACGAAGGGATATGTATTCACAACAACAAGAAAGAAATGAATTTAAAAATGAAGTTGGAGATTTTAATGAATTTCTTAAAAAAATGGATATAGAAATTAAAATTAAGAAGGCAGATAATTTTTCAATTTCAAGAATTTCTCAATTAACATTAAAAACTAATCAATTTAATTTAACGACAAAACGTTACAAAGAAAATGAAATAGAATTATTTTCAAAAGATGAAAATAAAATTGTTGAATGTGCAGAGGTTAAGGATAAGTTTGGAGATAATGGAATTACAGGCGCATATATTGTTGAAAAAAAAGAGAATGAATGGATAATTGACACATTTCTACTAAGTTGTAGAATAATTGGGCGTGGCATTGAAGATAGTATGTTGAGCGAAATTATTGAAAAAGCTAGAAAACAAAATGTGAAGATAATAAAAGGAAAATTTATTCCAACTCAAAAAAATAAACCAGCTAAGAATTTTTATGAGAATTTCGGTTTTTCTTTAGAAGAAGATTTTTGGGTTTTTAATACGGATAATACAATAAATAAACCAGAACATATCAAGGTGATAAAAAATGAATGAAAAATTATATCAAATTATATCAAAAGTATTCAATGTTGAAAGTAGTAAAATCAATGATGAAACTAGTCCTGAAAATTTAGAAGAATGGGATTCTTTTAATTTTTATGTGTTATTGGATGAACTTGAAAATGAATTTAATATAAAGTTTGATCTTGATGAAACACTAGAAATTAAAAAAGTTGAAGATTTTAAAGAAATTTTGAAAAAACATGGGATTGATGTTTGAAAATGAAACTACATCATATAGGAATTATTGTAAACAATATTCAAACATCTCTTGGAGAATTATCTAGATATTTGAAATTTGAAAAAACATCTATTCCGATGTTAGTGGAATCTCAAAAAGTTAATGTGTGTTTTTTGAAAACATCCGACATCTATATTGAATTAATTGAACCTGTAGGAAACAATTCTCCAGTTAAAAAAATTTCTGAATCAGGAGGAGGTTTTCACCATCTATGTTTCGAAGTTGATGACATAGTTAAAGAGACAAAAAAAATGAAAGATAATGGTGGAAGAGTGATTGTTGAGCCAATAGAAGGATTTGAAGGAAGATTAATTTCATTTATTTTACTAAATATGAAAAATACAAATTGTAATTTAATTGAATTAGCTGAAAAAAAGAAATGAATGTAGGAATTGATCTTGTTCAAACAAGTAGATTTGAAAAAATTCCTTATTATAAGAATAAATCTTTTTATGAAAAAAATTTTTCTAATAACGAAATTAAATATTGTTTAAAATTTAATGAACCATACAAACATTTTGCCGGTAAATTTGCAATAAAAGAGGCAACTATGAAATCAATAGAGGAAAAAATAAAATTATCAGATATTACAACATACTATGAAAATGATAAACCTAATGTAAAAATTTCTACAAAAGGGTTTAAGTTTAAAGTATCAATGTCACATGATGGAGATTATGCAATAGCAATTGTCATATCCAATAAAGAAAAATTATAATTTTGTATTTTCATTCATTTCTTTTGTAACAAATATTCTATACCAAATTTCAAATGCAAGTAATCCAAGAAATTTATTGATGTAATTGATAGGTAAAGATGCATTATCAATATGTTTTTTAATCCATTCACCATTAATCCAACCATCTTTTACAATTCTAGAATTATCAAAAAATTCTTTACAAATTTTGTGTCCATAAGTGTTCCATAAATTAATAGTATTAACATTGAATCCAAGTTTTTCTTTAGAAATTAATGAAGATGCATGATATCTATCAAGAAGTGAACGTAAAGGTAATTTTCCAATATTTCTAGATGCATCATATTTGAATTTTGTCGGGAGTTTTAATCCATATGAAATTAGCTCTTCATTAAGAAGTGGTGTTAAAATTTGTGTGTTGAATTTTTCTGCAATTCTGGAATTGATTGGATTGAAATTGTATAGTAATTTTCCATTGTAATCAGCAAGGAAAACCTGTTCTAATCCAGATAATGAATTATCAAAATAGGGTAATAGGTGATCATATATTGAATTCCAAGAAAAATTTGATTTATTTTGAAAAATTAATTCCTGATCATCAACACGATCTCTTTCATGACATGACAAGTAAGCTTTGACTTTTTCAGTAGGACTTGAATTTGAATTTGTTAAGGAAAGAAATTTTTTATATCTGAAGGTATATCCAGAAAAAATTTCATCTCCACCATCACCCGACGCAAGCATGTTGGAAATAGTAGATGATTTTTTTGTTACATAATACCAATGAAGATCCCAGAAAGGTAATTGAACTTTAGAAATTGCATTTGGAAGTTCAGAGAGATAATTTTCTAATTCAATGATATGATGATTAGCTTGAAATGTTTCAGCAATTTTAGCCGCAGTGGTAGTTTCATCGACACTATTTGCAAATTTTATAGAAATAGCTTCAATCTCTAAATCTGGAAAAATTTTTCTAATTGATGCAAGAATTAAAGTTGAATCAACACCACCGCTAAGCGCAATACATAATTTTTTTATCTTAAAGTTTTCTAGATTTTGTTTTATATTTTTAGAAATTAGATTTTCAATAGAATCCAAATTTGGACTTTCATTATTTGTTATGAAATCATTCCATGATTTTTTTGGTAAATTAGGAGTTAATGAAGGATCATAACGAAGTGTTAAGATATCGGTAATTGACGAAGTGTTAAATTCCACGTCCCAATCCTCTAAAAACTAATTGCCGGTGTTTAGCAATAACAGGATCAATAATTCCTCTTGTGTCTATGAGTATAGGATGTTTCATTTCTTTGAATAACAAAATATCTAATTTTTTGAATTCATCGTGTGCTGTTACAATAATGGTTGCATCAACTTTAGAGATAATATCTTTAATATTATTTTCAATTTTTATATCAAAAGCTTCGCTTCCAATAAAATATGGATCATAAATATGAACAACTGCCCCATTATTTTGTAATTTTCTAATAATTTCTTCAGCAGGAGTTAATTGAATATCTTTTACATTAGGTTTGTATGAAATTCCAAGTATCAATATATGACTTTTATCTAAAGATTCATGAATTTCATCAAATGCATTCTTAACTAAATTAATTACATGTTCAGGCATTTTTTCATTTATTTTTCTACCAGATTCAATAATACTAAGATTAGAACCTATACGTTTTGCAGTATTTAGTAATTGATATGAATTAATTGGAAGACATGGGCCTCCAACACCAGAACCAGGGTAATGAACTTGAAAATTATATTTTTTCTGGGCAGCTTCTAAAACTGCATTTGTATCAATTCCAAGTTTTTCAAACATAAGAGCTAGTTCACTAACAAAAGCAATATTGATATCACGAAAAACATTCGTTGTTAATTTTACAGCATTTGCAGTTTTACAGTTAGGCATTTCAACAAGTTCAACTGCAAAAACAAAATTATAGATTAATTTGATTATTTTTGATATATCAGGATTTATTCCTCCAACTAATCTTGGTAAATTTGTAAAATCATGTAAGATTTCTCCAGGATTAGCATTTTCTGGGCATACACCAATAAAGAAATTATTTTCTACGTCTAATCTTCCTGATTTTGATATAAGAGATACCATTTCATCTTCAATAAATCCAGGTTCTATTGTGCTTTCAACAATTACCAATGAATTTGGAGATAGTATATCAGATAATTGTGAAGCAACAATTCTTAATGCAGAATAATCTGGAATATTATTTTCATCCATAGGTGTTGGCAATGATAGAAGAATTAGATCAGAATTGGAAACTGCATCTTCAATATTGGTAGTTGCGGAAAATTTTTTATTTTTTATAACATTATCAAATATTTCATCATATCCAGGTTCATCTTTCAAAGGAAATTTTCCTAAATTGATGTTATCAACAAGAATTTTATTAATATCAACACCAATTGTCTCCAAACCAGATTTTGCAAAAGATAGTGCTGTAGGAAGACCAATTCTTCCGATACCTATAACACAGACGCGCAGTGCACGTGACTCTAATGCCTTTAAAACTTCATCATGATTATTCATATTAATTTTCATTTTTGACATTGATATCACAGATGCTTGTATTTTGAACCTATTTTTACCTATTATAATTTTGTAATGATAGCTATTATTCCAAAATTTTAAAAGCTTAATGATTAGACAAAGAATGGATTTTTGTGACTAAAGTAGTAATTACAGCAGCTGGGAAAGGAACAAGATTACTTCCATTTACTAAAGAGATGCCAAAAGAAATGATGCCGATTTTTTCCAGAGCTTTTACAAATAATCGAGTAGTTCTACCATTGTTACAATATATCTATGAACAGCTATATTCTATGAATTTTAGAGATTACTGTTTTGTCGTGGGTAGAGAAAAAAGATCTATCGAAGATCATTTCACACCACATGAAACATACTTGAAGGAATTAACTGGAGATTATAAAAAATTTATAACAAATTTCTATAAAAAATTAGAAAAATCACATTTAGTTTGGATTAATCAAAATAGGCCACTAGGTTTTGGTGATGCAGTAAAACGTGCAGAAAGATATGTTGGAAAAGAGGATTTTATAGTTCATGCAGGAGATGTAACAATATTAAGTCATTCAAAACACCCTATAACAAGATTAATTGATGCAGCAAAGAAAAATCCTGATGCGAAAGCAATTTTACTTTGTAAAAAAATTAAAAATTCTAAAAAATATGGTGTACCAACTGTGGGAAAAATATCAAAAAACTCATTCACAGTTAAAGAAGTAATAGAAAAACCAGAAAAACCAAAATCAGAGTTCGGAATTTTACCATTATATTATTTTAAATCTGAAATTTTTTCAAGTCTTAAAAAAATAAAAAAAGGGAAAGGAAGTGAATTTCAATTAACAGATGCAATTCAAAATTTAATAAAAGAAAAACATCAAGTTCTAGCAATTACATTAAATAAAAACGAAGATGAAATAGATGTAGGTACTGTTGAATCATATAAAAATTCACAAGAAATTACATTTAGAAAAGCATGATGGAAAAAGTGATTAGATGAAAATTGGAATTATAGGTCTGGGATTTGTAGGATTATCACTTACCAGCGTATTATCTTCGAAAGGTTATGATGTAATTGGAATTGACGTAGACAAAGAAAAACGAGAAAAAATTATTAATGGAATTTCACCATTCTTTGAACCAGAGTTAGAAAATCTTTTAAAAAAGGGATTGAAAAAGAAATTAAAAATTAGTGATGATTTTTCATTAATAAAAGATTGTGATTTTATTTTTGTAACTGTAGGTACACCTCAAAATACTGATGGTTCAATTAATTTATCCATAATCAAAAAAGCAGTTACAACAATTGGTGAAATTCTAAAAAGAAGTAAGAAAAAACCAATAATTCTTGTAAAAAGTACAGTAATTCCAGGAACAATGAGGAAGAATGTTTTACCTATTTTAGAAAAGAAATCAAACAAAAAAGCTGGAAAAGACTTTGGATTGATATCAAATCCAGAATTTCTACAAGAAAGTACTGCAATAAAAGACACAAAATTTCCTCACGTAATAGTTCTTGGAGGTTATGAAACAGAATTTATGAAAAAAGCAAAAAAACTATTCATGAAATTACATCCTAACGTCCCAATCATCATTACAAATCATCAAACAGCAGAGATGATCAAATATGCAAATAATTCATTTCTTGCAACAAAAATTAGTTTTATTAATCAATTATCAAATATTTGTCAAAAAATTCCAGGAGCAAATGTTGACGATATAGCAAAAACAATCGGCTTAGATCCTAGAATTGGTAAATTATTTCTTAGCGCAGGACCTGGTTACGGTGGATCATGTCTACCAAAAGATATGAAAGCGTTGATTAATTTTGCAAATACCACAGGAGTCAACCCAACACTTCTAAATGCTGTAGAGCAAATCAATACAAAACAATTAGAACAAATAATTTCTATAACTAAAAAGAAATTAGGTAATTTAAAATCAAAGAGAATTACAATTTTAGGTACAGCATTTAAACCAGGAACAGACGATATTCGAGATTCTATTGCAATTGAATTAATTAAAAAATTACAAAAAAGAAAAGCCAACATTACAATTCATGATCCAAAATCAATGAAAAATACTGAGAAAATTTTTGGAGATAAAATCAAATATGCTAAAACAATTGCTGATGCATTTTCAAAAAGTCAATGTGTTATAATTATGACACAGTGGAAACAATATTCAAAAATCAACAATAACAATATAAAAAAAATGGAAAAAAGAATTATCATAGATTCAAGAAGAATTTTAGCAGAAAAAGAACTTGTTGCAGATTATCAAGCAATAGGTATTGGAAATAATCAATGAAATGCATTATTTGTGATAAGATATTAGAAATTTTTACAAAAGAATCATATCTTGATTTACCAGTAAACTATTGTAAAAATTGTAATTTGTATATTAACGGGGATTCAAAAGAAGAAGTAAATGAAAAAGTTTCCAATATGTATAAAGAGAATTATTGGAATGAACGTAATTCAGAAACGTCAATTAATTCAGAATATACAGATGTAGATTCTCAAGGAAAAAGAAGAAATTGGGTATCACAATTTTCATATACAAAACCATACATTAATGGAAATAATTTATTAGAAATTGGAGTTGGTGCAGGACAATCAATTTTTTGGTTTGAAGAAGAAGGTTTCAATGTAGAAGGAATAGAGCCTGATGGAAGAAATGTTTCTATGATTAATAAAAAATTGAAGAATGGAAAAGTGATTGAATCTTCAGTTGAAGAATTTTCTAATAATGAAGTTTTTGATCTAATATGGATGTCACATGTATTAGAACATCTTATAGAACCGGTTAAATTCTTAAAAAAAATTCAAAATAATTTAAAAAAAAATTCTATATTTTTTATCGAAGTGCCAAACTGCGAATATCAACCTATGTTAAAAAATTCAATTGAAAAAAATCCACACTTATTTCATTTTACAAAAAAATCATTATCAAAATTAGTAGAAAATATAGGATATGAAATTGTATCATGCGATATTTTTAGACCAGCTACAAAAAGTGAAGGAATAAAACAGAAAATTTTTAAAAAGTCGTTTAGATATTATCCAAGAATTATCACTGATGAAAAAAGTGGAAGAGATCTACGAATGATTTTAAAGAATAGTTAGAGATTTAGTTCGGTAAAAAATGAAACAATTATGAAGTATTTAGTTACAGGAGGAGCAGGTTTCATTGGAAGTAACATTGTAAAAAAATTAGTTGCCAGAGGAGATAAGGTAACGGTTATTGATAATTTGAATACAGGAAAAGAAGAAAATTTAGTATCAGTGAGAGATAAAATTAGTTTTCTTAAAGATAATATTTTAAATATTAATTTACTTGAACAAGAAACAGACGGAATTGATGGAATTTTCCATCAAGCTGCACTTGCTTCAGTTCAAGATTCATTTTCAAAGCCAGAAGAGTATAATGATGTCAATGTGAATGGTACAGAAAATATTCTAAAGTTAGCAAAAAAGAATAATTTTAAAGTAGTTTACGCAAGCTCATCAAGCGTATATGGAAATCCAGAAAGAATTCCAATTAGAGAATCAGACAGTAAAAATCCAATCAATCCATACGCTGAAACAAAACTAAAAAAAGAGGAATTAGCTGTAAAATACTCAAAAATTGGTGTGAAAGTTATCGGATTACGATATTTCAATGTATTTGGAAAAGGACAATCAAAAGAATATGCAGGAGTTCTAAAATTATTTTTAGAAAGAATTAGAGACAAATTACCACCAAAGATTAATGGAGATGGAACACAGTTTAGAGATTTTGTATATGTAGAAGATGTTGCAGATGCAAATATTATGTCAATGGATAGTAACGTAAATCATGAATTTTTTAACGTTGGAACTAATACATCCATAACAATATTACAGTTAGCAAAAACTATCATAAAATCTGCAGGATTGAATATAGAACCAACATTCGGTCCTGCTCTTAAAGGAGATGTACAAAAAACAATTGCAAATATTGATCTCATTAAAGAGAAAATTGAATGGAAGCCTACAGTATTTCTTGAAGACTGGATAAATGAAATAATATCTATGAAAAAATTTGACGAAATTTAGTTAGAAATTATACGAGCAGGTATTATACTTGAAAAATCATCAAAAATTAAGTTGAAATTATTAATTGGCGCGTCAAGTTCAAAGATGTTTCATTTGAAAGAATTTGCAAAAAATTTAGAAAAATCTAATGTAGAAACAAAAATTGTTTTCGATTCAGATTTTGCAGATGGATTTCCTAGTAGAAAAATAAAAAACTGGTTTAGTTCTAATAAAAAATTTAAAAAATTAATAAATGAATTTCAACCTGATGTAATTTTTGTAGATAGAACGAGACATTTTGCATTAGAAGCATCCAAAATAGATATTCCATTAGTAATTCATCTACGAGGAGATCATTGGACAGAATTGATCATGGCAAGAGAAACATTATACAAATCTGCTGGAAAAAAAGTAGTCATAAACAAGTGGGATGAAATGGGAGAAATTTGTTTTAATAATTCAGAATTAATTCTTCCAATTTGTAATCATCTTTCAGAAGTTACTAAAAAAAGATATTCAGAAAAAGCTGTTGAAACGATGTATCAAGGAATAAGTCCAGAAAATTGGTTTCAAAAAAATGGAATGGAATTAAAACATCCTTGTGTTGGAATTTTACAAAGTGCAACAATTTGGGAGAAAACAAAAGAATTATTGATCTTGCCTAAAATTTTAGAAAAAATGCCAAATGTTCATTTTTACTGGGCAGGTGATGGAGTGTATAAAGATAAAGTGTTACCATTATTAGAAAAATATGAAAATTTTCATTGGCTAGGTTCGTTAGAATATCCAAACAAAGTTAGAGAATTTTTAACAGAGATTGATGTTTATGCATTAATTAGTGGAATAGATATGTCACCATTGACATTGCAAGAAGCACAATTAATGGAAAAACCCGTAATTGCAACAAATGTTGGTGGAATTCCTGAATTAATGGAAGATGGAGAAACTGGGTTCTTGATTGAAAAAAATAATTCAGATGAATTATTTGAAAAACTTTCAACATTACTCAATAATTTAGAAAAAGCAAATGAAATGGGAAAGAAAGGTAAAGAATTTGTAAAAAACAATTTTAATTGGGATAAGATTTGTAATGATTTTTTAAATCATTTAAAAAAACATAGTATAGGAGATAATTAATATGAAAATTCCATTTTTTGTTCAAGAGTTCACAGATGAGATGGAGGAAGCTGCAATTCATGCATTACGAAATGAATCCTTTGTGGGGGGAGAAAGTGTCTCTAAGTTTGAAGAAGAGTTTGCAAAATATACAGGTACAAAATATGCTGCGTCAGTTAGTTCAGGAAACGGTGCATTACAAATTTCATTGATGGCATTGGAAATAGGAGAATCACATGAAGTCATAACTCCAACAAATTCATTCATTGCTTCAGCAAATTGTATTAGAATGACAAATGCAAAACCAATTCTGACAGATATTGATACGAATGATGGTGGTATCGATCTATCAAATAGTAAAAACAATGTGAATGCAATTATTCCGGTTCATATTTACGGCAATCCATGTAATTTTGATTCAGTCAAATCATTTGCAGAGGAACAAAAAATCCCAATTATAGAAGATGCATGTCAAGCACATGGTGCAGAATACAAAGGGAAAAAGGTTGGCAGTCTTGGTGATGTAGGATGTTTTTCATTTTATCCAACAAAAAACATGACAGTTGGTGGAGATGGAGGAATGACTACAACAGATAACGAAGAAATTGTATTAAAGATTAAATCGATCCGTGATAATGGTAGAAAGACAAAGAATGAATTTGACAAACTAGGATTTACAATGAGATTGAATACTGTAAATGCTGCTATTGGAAGAGTTCAACTACAACATCTTGATGAGAAAACTGCACGAAGAAGAGAAATTGTATCAATTTATAGAAAAAATTTAGCACAAGATTGTATTTTACCTGAAAATAAAGATGGAAAATCAGTCTATCATCAAATTGTAGTTAAACATGAAAAAAGAGATGAAATACGTAAAGAATTAGCTGACAATGATATAGGCTCTGCAATTTATTATGAAACGCCGATACACAAGCAACCAATTTATGAACTTTATAAATTTGAATTACCAAACAGTGAGAAATTTTCAAAACTAATTTTGTCACTTCCTTCATATCCACAACTCAAAAATGATCAAGCACTAGAAATTTGCGAACATGTGAACAAAGTTATTGGTTAGTGTTTAACAAATTTTCATAAAATTGGATGTATTTGGGAAGTATAATATTCCAAGTCATATTATTTTTTACAAAAGTATTTCCATTTGCAGCAAGTTTTTCTGCTTTTTCTTTATCAAGTAATAATTCATTAACTGCTTGAGCTAATTTATCAGAATTCTCAGTGGGAACTAAAATTCCTGTTTCATTGTTAGTAATTAGTTCTGGAATTCCACCAACATTAGTTCCAATAACAGGAACATTTAGAAAAAATGCTTCCTTAACAATGGTTGGTAAACTTTCCATTCTAGATGGAACTACAACTATACTAGAGGATTTGATTATACGCATTGCATCGTCCCAAGAACGATCAGTACAATAAACAACGTTTCCATCAATTTTAGATTCCGCTGCTTTTATAATATCAATTCCTTTTTCGTGACTATCACGTCCAACATATGCTATTTGATTTTTGATTTTTTCAACGGAGCCAATTTTGTTAAACATGCTGGTATCCAATGGAGAAGGTAAATATTCAAAATTAATCTGAAACTTATCTTTGTAAAGTTTTTGTGTTGCTTTTGAATCAGTAGTTAATTTATCAGGCCATTGTAAAACTTGTGATTCAGCAGATTTTGCAATTGATGAAACTGATTTTGAATGTAATGAATCTACTTGTTCACTAAACACACCATGAACTGATAAAACTTTTTTCTTTGCTTTAGCATATTTCATTGCATATGCAGAAGGAATATTGAATGCATGTACAATATCATATGAATCTCTGTCAACTAAACTCTTTATGCTACTTAATACTGCAAAGCTGGGATTTTTGAAATTCTTTATCGGAATGTGAGTTGTTTCCATTTTTTTAACGTAATGACCACTTTGGGATAATTTCTCAGCAAGCATTGCTGCGTGTCCACCTATTCCTCCAGAAAATCTGGGAGATATGAATAAGAATTTCATTTTGAAATTTCTTAGTAAATGAGTTTTTAAGGTCTTGGATTAATTTGCAATTATTTTCAGTATGCATCATGAATACGGCTTAAATAACATAATTAAAGAAATATTTTAAATGCAAAAAATTGTAATATTTGGGACTGGAGAACTTGCTCAAAGAATTTTTTATTATCTTAAAGATAGTAAGGATGAAGTTGTAGCATTTTCTGCAAATAGATCAAGTATAGAGTCTAATGAATTACTTGGATTACCTGTAATAGCATTTGAGGATATCAATGAAAAATATCCTCCAGGTGAATTTTTGATGTTTATTGCTTTGGCTTATTCAGAAATGAATAAGAAACGTACAAAATTTTTTGATGAAGCCAAAAGTAAGGGTTACGAACTGTATAGTTTTATTCACCCATCAACCAAAATTTGGGATGAATTTGAAATGGGAGAAAATTGTTTCATTCTTGCAGAGAATATTATTCAACCATTTGTAAAAATTGGAGATAATGTATTGATAGGAAGTAATAATCTGATTAGTCACAACACTGTGATTGAGAATAATTGTTTTCTAACTTCCAACATTACGCTAGGTGGTCATATAACAATTGGAGATAGTTCATTCATTGGTCTTAGTGCAACAATTAATCAGAGAGTAAAAATTGGAAAAGAATGCATTATTGGTGCAGGCACATTAATCACAAAAGATGTTAATGATAAAGAAGTTTATGCGGAAAATTCATCAAAAAAATTGCCACAATCAAGTTCTGAAATTGGCAATATAATTTAGAATTCAAATGCAATACATTTTTCTCAGTCATGATGTAGATTGGAGAAGGCAAGGTCCTAACGTAGAGCACGTTCAAGCAAGAAAGGATAGATTTGATTCAAAAATTTTTGATAATACCAAGCCGGAAGAATTGTATCGTAATATTCCAGAATATATGGAAATAGAAGAAAAACTAGGAATTCGTTCAACATTTTTCTTTAGAACATTATATGAAAATGGAAATGTGGATGACTATGAAAACGATATTCAAACATTACAAAAAGGTAATTGGGAAATAGGATTGCACACAGATCCTAAATCAGTAGAAGATATTGAAAAAATTAAACAAGAACAAGAAAAATTAGAATCTCTAACACGTAAACCAATTGTTGGAAATAGAGTTCATTTTTTAAATTATAATCCCGAATTACCAAAAAAATTAAATGAATTAGGATTCTTGTATGACGGATCTCTTAGACATTCGAAAGATAAAATTGATGAAAAAGAGATGGGATATTCAAAAATTGATGGGTTGATTGAATTTCCCGTTACATTGATGGATGCATATTTGTTTACACATATGGGAATTAAAGAAGAAGGAATCATTCCAGAATTTAAAAAAACGATAGAGATCGGCAGAAATTTTTCAGATGTGAATGTCATCAGCGTTATTTGGCACGATAATGTTTTAAAAATGAAAGGTGGTAGAATGTATGAGAAAATTCTACAATTCCTGATATCACAAGATGATGTAAAAATTTTACCTGGTAAAAATTTGGTTAAAATTTTAGAATAATATCAAAAATCAGTTACAAATTTCATGGCTAATACAATTTAATACTGCATTTTTCAAATTAGCACCCTCTAAATTAGCACCTTCTAAATTAGCACCTTCTAAATTAGCACCTTCTAAATTAGCACCTTCTAAATTAGCATCTTTAAAAAAAACTGAATTAAGATTAGAATTTGAAAGATCTACATTTCTTAAATTTGCATTAGTAAAATCAGTAAATATAAAATTTGTATTCTTCATATTTGCATTTTCTAAATTTGCATTCATAAAATAATTGTAAATCAAATATTCTACATGGAGATTATTTCCATCAGGTGTTAATTTAGTAAGCATAACAATTGGATGAATACTAATTTTGTTTCTTATTTCCTCCTGCGTTAATTCTAGTGCATTTTCAAAAGTTTTTGTTTCTTGAATTATTGAAAAATTTGAGTTCTCAAAATTTGCATTTTGTAATTGAGTTCCAAAGAAAATAGTTCCAATAGAGGAAGAATTTGAAAAATCTGAATCATTTAAGTTTGCACGATAAAAAGTTGGAAATTTAAATTCTGTTGGAAATTTTATGTTTGATAAATTTGAATAGGAAAATACTGTTTCTGTAATATCTGTATCTTTCAAACTTTTATTTGTAATTTTTGTTAAATCTACATCGATAAAAATAGATTTTGAAAGGTTAGTATTTTGTAAATTTGATTCATTGAAACTAGAATTTTTAAAATTACTTTTTAATAAATTCCTATATGAAAAATCTTGATAATCTAATTTTGTTTGCTCAAAATCTCTCCCTTCAAAATTCATGTTTCCAAGTTTTGTATTTGAAAGATTTGCTCCAATTAGTATTGTTTCAGAAAGATCAGTATCAGAAAGATCTAATCCAGAAAGGTTAGCATAAGAAAGATTAGAGTTTGAAAGATTTGCTCCAATTAGATTAGAATTAACTAGATTTACAGAATATAACCGTGAGTTTGAAAGATCTACATTCAATAAATTTGCAGAAGATAAATCAGACATATCAAATATTGAATTTTTTAGAATCATATTGCTGAAGTTATTATTACTGAAATCTGCATTAGGAGCAAATATTCCATTTTTAGTTATGGATGAATATTTCAAATAATTTATTTTTTGTAATGAGTTTGATTGTTCATTATCCATCAAAATATTCTCTAGTAAATTAAATACATTCTCTGCGATAATTTTATTCCCAAGAGTAGAAGTGTGACCCGAATCTACAAAAATTGGTGAAAAAATATAATCAAAAATATTTTTAAAATTTGCAGTTTTTGTACAATGTTTATCTAACTCATTCAAACTAGATGAATATTTTTCTAACATTTCTAAATTTTGAATATTTTTATCTTTAGAACTATTAAAAAGTGTAATTTCTTGTTCAGTTAAAATTCTATTTCCACTACCAAGAATTGGTTGAATAATTATAATTGTTTCAAAATTTTGGTCATTTCCTAATTTACATATAGATTTCCAATTATCAATTGAGTGTTCTAAAGGAAGATTGTAAGAATCATTCCAACCATCATACATTATTATCATATTAGGATTAAACTTTACAATTTTTTCAGAAATCATTACAAGTTCACTTTCAGTAGTTGCAGCCATTATTCCAACATTAATTATTTGGATTTTGTTATCAATTATTTTTTCATCAACAATTTGTTGTAAAAATGCAGGCCACGTTTCATTATCATTTACTAAAGTTGCTCCGTGAGTTGTTGAACCTCCTACTGCAAATATTCTGTATACATCATTAGACTTTTCTTTAAAAAATTCTGTACCTCTAAACCCATGTTGATTAATTGAAATAGTACAATCTTCACACACATTAAGTTCTTGTTTTAAATATGAAATATCAAAATTTTCAAAGCTAGTATTTGTAGAATTTCTTGCTTCTACCCATGATGGATTATTTTTCAGCCAATCAGGAATATTTTCATAATTCGGATAATTTTCAACTTGAATTATTCCTGCCTTTACCAAATACTCAATCGCATTAACAAATTCATTTTCAGAAATTGCATCTGTTGCCCACCATCCCGCTGTATTTTTTACCCAATCTGGGACTGATTGAGCATTCACATTTGGAATATCAATGCCTATAGATAAAAATAAAATTATTGAAAATGTAAAAATAATAATAATTAACTTACTCATTATTAGTTTTGAAAATTAATTATTGAGCGCCCATTGCTTGTTCTGCTTGATGGAACATCTCACTTTTTGCACAACCTGCTGCAAGTTCGTCACCTGCACCTCTTCTCATAAGACCTCTGTAAAGACCATCTTCGAGTTTTACACCTTCACGTTGTTCCCATTCTTCAACAGTGATAGAATATTTCTTTTGGATTCTGTCTCTGTACCATTCTGGAATTACATTAAATGCACAGAATGGAATAATTCTAAGATCTGGGGTAACATAGTGAATATCACATCTTTGTAATCTTTCTAAATCTTCATTGTATTTGTCTTGGAAGTGCATCATTCCTAAGAATAGACCTTTTACGTGCCATGAACCTACTGCCTCAAATGATCTTTTCATTAAGATATTTCCAAACATTTTAGCCAAATCTAATCCGGCCGGTTGATTTTCTTTGTTGATAAACCCTTTGAGTTTTCTTACAACTTCAAGCATTGTAAAGTATTTGTTTGCACCAGAACGGATTTGTTCTGCTTTGTCTTCAAATAATTCTAACATACCTTGAATATCACAGAATCTTGTCATTGGAACAAGTTTCTTTGTATCTGCATCTTGGAATACATAAGCTCCTGCTCCACATGCAAAGTGAATAGATAATTCGTATTTTGGTTTACTTGAGAATGCTTCAATGACATTTGTCAATGGCATACAACTTGGAACTGGATACCAATCGTCAACAGTTACTTGACCTTCTGTTTGTTCTTCAATTCTTTGTATACAATCAGGTACTGTGATTCTATATTTTTCACGTTCTGATTTTCCCATACGTCCAGTTAGTGATACCGGTTGGAAGTTTACTGCATGTACAACGTCTAAGTTCTTTTGTGCATATCTAATAATTCCTCCTAGTTCATGATCATTAATTGATTTGATAACGGTTGGAACAAATACAACAGTTGTTCCAGTTTTTCTGCAAGTATCTAATGCATATGGAATTTCCCAATGATTCTTTGGGTTTGTTCTTGCAGTGACACCATCAAAGCTCAGATACAAATTGTTACATCCAGCCATTCTTACTTCACGTCCTGCTTCTGGATCCATTGCGTGTCTAATTCCATTTGTGTTCATTTGAATATGTTCAACACCTTCTTCTTTCATAATTTTGATTAAATCTGAAATATCTTCTCTGAGCATTGGTTCACCGCCAGTAATTTGCATAGAGTTTCCAGGGATTGGTCTTTCGGATCTTAATGTTTTCATCATTCCTCTTACTTGATCATGATTTGGTTCATACATGTAAGCACCTTCTAATCCCTTCTTAACATAGAAGAAACAATACCAACAAGTAAGATCACATCTGTTTGTAACAATCATGTTTGCCAATCCACTGTGTGATAAGTGGTTTGAACATAATCCACAATTGTTTGGACAAGAACACTTGTCTTCCATAATTACATTTGGAGCATGTGCGCCTTTTCCATCAACCCAGTATGTACTGAATTTTTTATACATATCATAAGAACCGAAATAGAGTTCCTCGGTTTCACCATGTGTTGGACAAACCTTGGACATGAAGACTTTTCCTTCTCTTTCAAAAACTTCAGCATCTAAAATCATGTTACAATCAGGGCAAATACTTTGGGTAAATCTAATAGTTGATTTCTTACCTTGGGTTTTTGATGACTGATTGGATATCTGAATTAGAGCCATTAACTAATTCTCTTGAAAATGAGTATATAATGCAACTCCTACTAACCACCGGATGAATGAGGGAACGATCATAGTCAATTTAAATAGAGAATTTGATAATTCTGTTCGTGAGCATTTCTGATAAGACAAAGAAGTCACTAGAGAAGGTGGGGTTAACTAGCTACGAAATTCGAGCTTATACAACTCTAATCAAAGATGGAGAAAGTAATGCATCGGAGATCAGCCAAAACTCAGGAGTTCCCTATTCAAAAATTTATGAGATTTTGGGGACTCTAGAAGAAAAAGGATGGATTGGGTCAGATGACTCAAGACCAACAAAATATTTTGCAAAGGCTCCATCAAATGCATTAGAAACTTCAAAACAAAATGCAGATGCCATATTTTCAGAGAACAAAAATGTAATCTTATCAGAATTAATTCCTCTTTATGAAAAAACTGGAACAAGTGAAAAACCAGATATTTGGTTTATTTCTGGTGCCATGAATATTGTTTCAAAAATTATGGAAATGGTTGAGCATTGTAGAGAAGAAGTAATGATTGCGGTTCCTCAAGCAGGAGAAGTGATTGTTAAGCAAGCACTTCCAAAACTTAGACAATTGCACGATAAGGGAATAAAAATTACAATTCTTATTTCAGATGAGTTTGATAAAGAATCTATTAAAGCGATTTCTCGAGTTGCAGATGTCAAAGTAAAAGGTGGATTATTTGGAGGCGGGATTATTTCAGATAAGAGATACGTCGTTATTCTGCTAGGTCCAGAAATTAGTAGCTCTACATCATCCGAAATAGTAGCAATTTGGGCAGATCATGCAGGATTAGCTGGATTTGCAAGAGAATATTTTGATTTCTTGTTAAAAGATGCTAAAAAAGCATAGTTTCAATTGTTTAGATTGTTGAAAATTTATTAGATTAAACAAATAAGATAACTCATGGATGCAATGGATGAAGAAGTTCTGTTTGTAGGAACCGCAGAAGCTGAACATACAGAAATGTATCTAAAAGCAGTTTGGCATATTAGAGAAAAAGGGGATGATGTAAAAATTAGCACCATTGCAAAAAGACTGAATGTTCGCCAACCAAGTGTTGTACAGATGTTAAAAAAATTAGCAGAAAGAGATTTGGTCACATATAACAAAGCAGGAGTTTCATTGAAAGAAAGTGGCGAAAAGGTTGCATCATCTATGATTCGAAATAGTCGTTTACTGGAAGTATTAATGGACAGCGCTTTAAAAATTGAAATTGATGAAGAGATGGTGTGTGGAATAGAACACCACATGAATAAACAATTTACTGATGCATTATGTATAATGTTAAAATGTCCTAGTAAAAGTCCTCGAGGTCGTGAAATTCCAATGGGAGAATGTTGTAAAACAACTAGAGGAAAAGAAGAGTAAAAGAAGATATAGTATAAAAATTTGATATGGGTATGGCTTGTTTTTGTGGATGCGAAGAATATGTGAAAAACTCTAATGGAAAGATTATGGGTTGTGTAAATTGCAATCATGGTAGGCAAAATCACGATAATGAATGGCGTGAATCTGCAAGAGCAAATACAGAAGGATCACAGAAACGTGATACCGACTTTGGATAATTTATTCACCAATAATTTTTACTAAGACTCTTTTGTTCCGTTTACCATCAAATTCACCATAAAAGATAGTTTCCCATGGTCCAAAATCTAATTCACCATTAGTAATAGCAACTACCACCTCTCTACCCATTACTTGTCTTTTTAGATGTGCATCAGCATTATCTTCACCAGTATCATTGTGATTATAATGATCAATTGGCTCGTGAGGTGCTAATTCCTCTAACCATTTTTCATAATCATTATGCAAACCACTTTCATTGTCATTAATGAAAACACTAGCAGTGATGTGCATTGCATTAACTAAACAAAGTCCTTCTTTGACACCACTTTTGGTAACTAACTTTTCTATATCAGAAGTAATGTTAACAAATGCTCGTCTTGTTTTTGTCTTGAATGTAAGATATTCAGTTAATGACTTCATAAATTATGTACAGAATTATGGCATAAAAATTCTAAGTTGCAGACTCAGAACTCAAGATCCTAATCATCAAATCATAGGATAGCGTACATCACAGTCTGCAGTAGAAATTTCAGATAATCATACTTGAACCTTTCAATAAGCTTGATAAGTGAGATAGATTTATTGAAAAAAAATGGTCGAGATAGATGCCCCTTCATCATTAGAAAGTTTTCGAAGATTCATCATAGCTAGTACATGTAGTTCATTTGCACCAAGAAGTTATCTTGAAGATCCAGAAGTTTTTGCGGAAAGAGATGATAGTTTAGGTTCCATCTATGTAGAAGCAGCAGACAAAGTAACATTGAAAAAAATTAGAGAGATAACATTTGTCAACGCTAAAGATGTTTTAGGAGTTATCTATTCATCAAAGAGTGGAAATACCAGTCTAAAATGGAGACAAACTAGAAAAAATACTGGTAAGGTAACAGGCGAAGCATCATCAAACTCATTAGTTAATTTAGCAGAAGGCGGAGTCATAACTCTCGAATGGGTTGAAAAGTATGTTAAGAAGAAACAAGAAGAATCAAACTAGTTATCTTTTAGAGATTTTATAAAAAAATATGATTACAAAGACTCTTGATGAGAATACAATTTCATTAATGCCTGAAGATTCGGATGATTTACTAACAATTAGAAGAATATTAAAAACTGATGATAAAATTGTGGGGGAAACAACTAGAGTAATAAAACAAGATAAAGAATATGCACGACCTGATAAAGGAGAAAGAGTTCATGTCCGACTTGCAATAAAGGTAGAAAAAATTTCACTTGATAATGTTTTAGATAGAATTAGAGTGGGAGGTACAATTTTAGAATCAAATAATGAATCAGTTCCACATGGCACACATCATTCTTTTACAATAAAAATAGATGAAGGATTTAATCTAGTAAAGAAAAAATGGAGTGCTGTCGAGAAAAAACTTGCAAAAGCAAAAGGAAAGAAAACAAAATTTATTCTAATTGCAATAGATACAGGTGACTGTGGAATTGGAAGATTGAAAGGAACACATTTGCATCTTTTACCAAATCTGTATTCTGGCTCTAGTGGAAAAAGATACAAATCTAATTTTAAAATTGAAACATTTTTTGATGGAGTTATTGGTGCAATTAGTTCAGTTGTTGAGAAAGATAATCTAGTAATTATTTTTGGTCCTGGAGAAACAAAAAAGAAATTTTATAATTATGTATCAAAAAAACCACTTGCAGACAAATGTCAATTCAAAATAATAGAAGGAATTGATTCAGGAGGAGAAGATGGAATTCACATATTTACAAAATCAGATGCAATGAAAGAAGTGATGGCAGACACCAAACTTGCTAAGGTATCACAGATAATTGATGAGGTGATGTTTCTTGCAAATAAACAAAGTAAGAAGTTCTCTATGGGAATTGATGAGACAAAAAAAGCAAATGATGCAGGTGCAATAGAATCTCTAGTATTTTCAGAAAAAGCCATTCAAGATTCTGATGAACAAGAGATTGTAGATTTCTTAAATGATGTAGAATCTAAAGGTGGAGAAATTTTTAGCGTAGATAGTACAATTGATGCAGGATTGAGAGTTTCAGGTTTAGGTGGAATTATCTCATTATTGAGATTTCCACTAGAATACTAGAGGGTAGAATCTATCAACCAATCAAGATATGGTTTATTCATAGAATTTACATTAATCTCAGCAATTTCTGGTACATCATATGGATGAAGTTTTTTTATTTCGTTTTTTAGATTTTTCTCATTTTTCTTTGTAGTTTTGAAAAATGCCAAATATTCTGAATCATTTTGTATCTTTCCTTTCCATGAATAAACAGAATCAATTTTAGTAATATTTACACATGCAGCAAGTTTTTTTTTTACCAATTGATTTGCAACCTTTTTTGTGATAGCCTTGTTAGGGAATGTAGAGACAATTATGACAGGTTTCATAGGAAACGATAAATTGCCGAGACTAAAAAATTTTCTTAATTGGAACTTAACTTTTTAACAGACAATGCAATCATTTACGTACTCATAGCATGGGTTGTAATTTTTGGAGTAGCTAAAGGTCTAAAATTAGAAAAATATGGATTTACGATTAAACCATATAGTCTAACTTACAAAAATTACAAAGTTCAAGATGCATTAATTCGTGTATTAGGAAGAACAAGGAGAGGAATTCGGGTTTTTGCGGATGTTAGTGTAATTGCAGGATTTTTGATGATGGGATTTGCATTTTGGTTTTTGTTTTCAAATATTACAAACTACTTTGTTCAACCAACAGAATTTGCAGAATTAACTGTACTAATTCCAGGTGTCACATTAACTTCTGGTTCAGCTATCATGTACTTTTTGCTTTCAATTCCAATTGTTCTAGTAATTCACGAAGGAGCACACGGAATTGTAGGCGTTATGGAAAAAATTGGTATTAAAACTGGGGGATTTGCCATATTCATTGCAATGTTTGCAGGTTTTGTAGAACCAGATGAAGAACAATTTAGTAAAGCAAAAAAGATTTCAAGACTACGTTTGATTGGTGCAGGTCCAACATCAAATGTGATTTTTGCTTTTGCATTAGGAGCAATATTATTTACAAATCCAATGTTTGCAATGGTCGTACCAGAACCATTTTTGAGTTCATTTTATGAAGAAGCAGAAGATGGGGTTTTAGTACTTTCATTAATTGATGGTGGAGGAGCACAACAAGCAGGTATTCAAGAAAATGATGTCATCATAGGAATTAACGATGTTAACATAGCGTCGGCAATGGATTTACAAAAAAATCCAGTACAGCCCGGGGATACAGTCAATGTTACAGTAGTAAGAGATGGAAGTGAAATTGTAATTCCAGTTACAATAATGGCATCACCTGATGATCCTGAGAGAGGATTAATAGGAATAATGAGAAATGATCAACCTCCTCAACCAATTTACAACATTATTGATTGGGGTTTGGATACTCCTATGGGATTTCAATTCTCTATGTTCTTACTATGGTTGTGGATGATTTCATTTTTCATTGGAATAATCAACATGTTACCACTACCAATCTTGGATGGTGGAAAATTCATTCATACTATTATTGAGGGAAAAATTTCAGAAAAAGCCGTTAATGGAACAATGATAGCAATTTATGCATTCACATTCATTACATTTGGTCTCAATATTGGATTGTCTTATGCCAAATCAGGTTGGTTTACAATCTAAAGAATCAGATATTAAACTCAAATAGATTCTCCAAATCATGCAATGTCAGAAATGTGAAAACACTGCCGTATACAATAGAAAGTATAGTGGAGAAAGCCTATGTTCCAAATGCTTTTCAAACTCTATTTTGAGAAAAGCCGCAAAGACCATCTCCAAGTATAAAATGATAAAAAATGATGAACTTGTTGTTGTCGGAGTCTCAGGTGGAAAAGATTCTCTAGTATTACTAAGTATTTTAAAGAAAATGTCAGAGACACATAATTTTCGAATTATTGCAGTAACAATTGATGAAGGAATTCCAGGTTATAGAGACGAAGCCCTAGAAATAGTCAAAAGTTTCTGCTCAAAATTAAATGTAGAATTTAAGACATATTCATACAAAGAACTGTACGATGTTACATTATCAGAATCATTAGAACTAAGAGATGAAGAGAAAACTACATCTTGTTCAATTTGTGGTATTTTTAGAAGAAGAGCTTTAGATCATGCAGCAGAAGAATTAGGAGCAAATGTAATTGCTACAGGTCATAACTTAGATGATTCATTACAGACATTTTTGATAAACACACTATCTGGGGATTCAAATAAAATTGGTTGGATGAGTCCAGGAAGTAATTCAAAACAAATTAGAAAGATAAAACCACTTGCAGAGATTTATGAATCAGAAATAGTATTTTATGCATTTACCAATAAACTACCATTTCAAACAGAACCATGTCCTCACATGAATGAAGGTATTAGAACAGAGATTCGGGAATTTCTAAATTCCCTTGAAGACCAACATAGTGGAATTAAAAATAACATGTATCGCTCGATAATCAAAATCTCAGAAGTTATGAAAGATTCAAGTTTCAAAGAAAAACGAGTTTGTATAAATTGTGGAAATCAGTGTACAGGGAAGATTTGTGCCGTGTGTAATATGGTTACAGACTTGAAGAAGCAACGATCCTAATTCAAATATAACATTCTATTCTATCTAAAACGTAGTAGGGAGGATCAGGGTGCCAGCCGTGCCCTATTCTGAAACCGGCTATATGCAGAGATCAGCAACTGCTGGGTAAATCTCTAGGCAGGTAACTCCCGCTTGGTGTGCGGAAATGAATTCACGCCGAGGCGGGTGGTTGCAGGACAAGGATAATCCGAAGGGATTTTTCCTAAGACCGAACCATCGAAAGGGATGAGGTCCGGGAGGGAGCAATCCTAAGGTGGAGCATCCACGCTTCCTCGTCTACGTGGGGGATCTTGTATGCCTCGAAATGGGACTATCAGCCTAGACTGGAGCCAGCAGAACTACTACATTAAATTGTGAATAAATGGAGATGGAATATGGAAAATTTTATCGGAGTCGGAACTGGAAGAACTTACGCAGATTTTCAGAGACAAATTCCTGAACCTGTAAAACCATTATTTGATAAATTACGAACATATTGCATGTCACTTGATGAAAAAGTGATAGAAGATGTTAGAATGCATAGAGTAGTTTTTTGTAAAACAATGACATTCAGATGGTTTGCAGATATGGAACCAACTCAATATTCAATCATAATTAAAATTCAAAAAGAACGAAAAGCACAACCAATAATTTTAGAGATTACACCAGAACAAGAACTAACAAAAATAGAAGCTACACTAAAAGATGCATTTACAGCAATTCGCTAATATCTAACTTCAAAGTTTTCAAACTCACCAGTATAATTTTCTTCAGATAATTCAAACTCATCAACGCGAGAATTTGCAGGTCCAGTTTTGCACCATTGTGTAAGACTTTCAATATTTTGCTTTTCACCTTCTGCAACAATTTCAACTCGTCCATCATCAAGATTACGAACCCAACCATTCACATTATTTTTAATTGCCATGACTCTGGTAGATTGTCTGAAAAAAACACCTTGTACTCTACCAGTAACAAAAATATGAATTCTTTTTTGAATCATTCTAAAAGATAGATTGTTAATCTATTATTTGATAGATTGTTTTCTTTCCTTAATTCTTGCTCTACCAGTTTTCTTTGCAGCAATGCTTCCAACTTTAGCACCTGGAGGTGCATTACGGGATACTGTAGATGATTGTCCAACGTGTTGGTGACGTCCACCACCGTGAGGATGTACATATGCTGCTTGAGCAACACCTCTAACAATTGGATATTTCTTACCTTTTGATTTAAAACGCATCATTTTAACTCCAGCACGCATTAATGGTCTATCTTCAACTCCACCACCTGCTAGAGTTCCAATCATTGCTCTATTTTTTGGATTTAATTTTTTGAATTTACCAGATGCTAATTTCAAAATTACTCCATCATCTGCATGAGAAAATACTGTTGCATCAGCGCCTGCTGATTTCATTAGAGCACCACCGTCTCCAAATTGCTGTTCTACATTACAAACAATTGTGCCATCAGGGATGTTTTGAATACTAATTACGTTACCATCAATAATTTCAGAATTTAGACCAAAATTGATTCTTTGACCAACTCTAGTTCCTAAAGGTGCAGGAATAAATGAGATCGCACCATCTTCAAATCTCACCTTTGAAAGAGGTACATCACGGCCAGATTCATGAACTAGATCAATTATCTCTCCTCGACGTTCCTCATCTAGTGAAAAACTTGGGTATTTGGCAGGTTTTAGCTTTTGAGTAGCGGCTGCTCTGAACTGCATGCCTCCACGTCCACGTCTACGAACACCTGGTCTTTTACCCATAGTAAACGATTGTGACTAGAATCATGATTTTAAGCTTGTGATCAGTTTTGAGTCGATCAATAGAATAATACGCTAAATATATAAAAAAAGAATGAGGAGTGTTAGATATGAGTGAAAATGGTCTTTCCCTAAAAGTTCTAGAAGCATATACTAGAGATGTTGGAAGAGGAGTAGCAAGAATCGATTATGATTCCATGGACACCCTAAACGCATCAACTGGAGATGTTATAGAATTAAAAGGAAAAAGACGTACCGTTGCAAAATGTTTGCCTTTGTATCCTTCAGATGAAGGTAAAGGAATTATCAGAATTGATGGTTTAGGAAGAAACAATTCCGGAATTGCAATTGGAGATACAATTACTGTAAAAAAGATTAAAGCTGTCCCAGCAGAAAAAGTGGTAGTTGCACCATTAGAAGCAATACCACCAATCGATGAGAGATATTTAGCAGATGCATTAGAAAGTGTACCTTTGATTAAAGGAGATAACGTAATGGTTCCATACTTTGGAGGAAGACTAACATTCCAAGTAATAGGAGTTACACCTGCTGCCGATGCAGTTTTAGTTACACAGAAAACAACATTCCACATCGCTGAGAAAGGTGAAACACTAAGAGGAGTTCCTCAAGTTACATACGAAGACATTGGTGGAATTAGAGGCGAGATAAAGAAAGTTCGTGAAATGATTGAATTGCCATTAAGACATCCAGAAATATTTGAGAAATTAGGAATTGAAGCACCAAAAGGTGTTTTACTTTATGGTCCTCCAGGAACTGGTAAGACGCTTTTGGCAAAAGCTGTTGCAAACGAAAGTAATGCACATTTCATTAGTATTTCTGGTCCAGAAATTATGAGTAAGTTTTATGGAGAGAGTGAAGCTCGTCTAAGAGAAATTTTCAAAGAGGCAAGAGAGAAAGCACCATCAATTATTTTTGTGGATGAAATTGATTCAATCGCACCAAAGAGAGAGGAAGTAACAGGTGAAGTAGAAAGAAGAGTTGTGTCCCAAATGTTATCATTAATGGATGGACTAGAAGCTAGAGGAAAAGTAATTGTAATTTCTGCAACTAACAGACCAAACGCAATTGATCCTGCATTAAGAAGACCGGGAAGATTTGATAGAGAAATTGAAATTAAAGTTCCAGATAAAAAAGGTAGACAAGAAATTTTGCAAATTCATACACGGAACATGCCTTTGGCTGCAGACGATCAAGAATATCCAGTAAACATTGAAAAAATTTCTGCAGTAAGCCATGGCTATGTTGGTGCAGATTTAGAGTATCTATGTAAAGAAGCAGCAATGAAATGCCTCAGAAGATTACTTCCAGAATTGAATTTGGAAGAAGAAAAAATCCCACCAGAGACATTAGATAAATTAATTGTAAACGCAGATGATTTCAAAAAGGCTCTAGTAGAAGTAACACCTTCAGGAATGAGAGAAGTATTCATTGAAAATCCTGATGTATCATGGGAAGAAATAGGTGGTCTTGGAGAAGTCAAGAAAGAATTAATGGAAGCAGTCGAATGGCCAATGAAATATCCAGGATTATATGATAAATTAGGACACAAGATGCCTAGAGGGATTTTGTTACATGGACCTAGCGGAACAGGTAAAACACTGATGGCAAAAGCTGTTGCAACAGAAAGTGAAGCAAACTTTGTCTCAGTTAGAGGACCAGAATTACTATCAAAATGGGTAGGTGAATCCGAAAGAGGAATTAGAGAAATATTCAAGCGAGCAAGACAATCAGCTCCATGTGTTATTTTCTTTGATGAAATTGATTCAATTGCACCAATTAGAGGAGCTGGTGGCGAAACCGCAGTAACTGAAAGAGTTGTAAGTCAATTGTTAACAGAATTGGATGGAATGGAAAACATGCACGGAGTTGTTGTACTTGCTGCAACTAACAGAGCAGACATGATTGATCCAGCATTACTCAGACCTGGAAGATTTGATAAAATTATTCAAATTCCATTACCAGATAAAGATAGTAGAAAAATGGTAATAGAAATTCATTCAAAAGATATACCACTTGCAGATCAAAATGGTCCAGATAAAATTGACTTTGAGAAACTTGCTGAATTAACTGATGGATTAAGTAGTGCAGATGTTGCATCAATAGCAAACACTGCAGTTTCACTAGTAGTCCATGAACATCTAGACAATGCAGCTCCAGACAAGAATCTAAGTGATGAAGAAACAAAGAAAGTTGTGGAGGCTATTGAAAAGAAAGCAGCAGACGCCAAAGTCACAATGAAGCACTTTGAAGAAGCAGTTAGAAAAGTAAGAGAACAGAAAGATCTCAAGATGAACGATAAGCTAGTTGCATCATACTACAGGTAGTTTTAATAAAATACATGCCATCTAATTTTCATAAATGTCAGAACTAAAAGGATACAAAGGTAAAATCCGTGATTTCTTAATCACGAATAAAGTCGATGTAGGAGATTTAGTGAAAATTACATCTGAATTGACATATTCTGGAATTTTAATGCCTAGATACGAAAGTGGTGATGAATCTCATATTGTTCTAAAATTAAAAAGCGGATATAATATTGGAATCGAGTTTGAAAAAATTGAGAAATTAGAAAAAACTGGTGAAAGACAATCAAATAATGAAAACTCACAAACCATTGAAAAAAATGAAGAATTGCCAAAAATCTTACTTTTATCAACAGGGGGAACTATTGCAAGTAAAGTAGATTATAGAACAGGTGCAGTTACTCCTGCATTATCTGCAGCAGAACTATACGAAGCTGTTCCCGAAATTGCAAAAATTGCAAATGTTGATGCAGAAGTGTTATTTTCAGAATATTCAGAAAATTTACAACCAGAACATTGGTTAGAGATTGCAAAAAAATTAGATAGTATTGTAGATTCAGATTATGTAGGAGTGATTATTGCACATGGTACAGATACAATGCATTATAGTTCTGCATTTTTATCATTTGCACTATCTGGTTTTAAAAAACCAATTACGTTAGTAGGTTCACAAAGATCATCAGACAGACCATCATCAGATGCAGCATTAAATTTGATTTCAGCAACAAAATTTTTAGTTAATACAAAATCCAAGGGTGTTTTTGTAGTAATGCATCAAAATGAAAGTGATGATGCAGTAGCATGTCATTTAGGAACACGAGTTAGAAAAAATCATACAAGTAAAAGAAGTGCATTTCAAACAGTCGGTTCTGAACCAGCATTTGTAGTGTATGAAGATAAAATTTTAGAAAATATGAAAAATTCATTTTTTAGTGAAAATGAGTATAATCCACGAATCAATTTAGATACAAAAGTTGCCCTTATCAAATATCATCCTGGATTTAATCCAGAAATAATTGAATCATTGATAAAATTAGAATACAGAGGAATAATTTTTGAAGGTACAGGACTAGGACATGTAGGAAGAACAATGTATGCCTCAATTAAGAAAGCGAAAGAAAATGGAATATTTCTTGGAATGACATCACAATGTATTGATGGACGGGTAAGCATGACAGTGTATGAAAGTGGAAGAGACTTACTAGATATGGAAATTATTCCGTTAGAAAATATGATTCCAGAAGTAGCTTTAGTCAAAGCAATGTGGGTTTTAGGAAATTCTAATTCAGATGACGAGATAAAAAATATGATGTTGGAGAATTATTCATCAGAGTTTTGAGCGTATATGTCAGAATTAGATATTAAAAATATTGGATTAAAAGTTGGCTTGGAGATTCATCAACAATTAGATACAAAAAAGAAATTATTTTGTGACTGTACTCCGATAGAAGAAGAAGAGTTTTCAATAAAATTTTCAAGAAAACTAAGAGCAGCAAAAAGTGAATTAGGGAAAATAGATCCTGCTGCACTTTTTGAGAGTACTAAATCAAAAACTATAGTTTACTATGCAGACCCAAAAAGTAGTTGTTTAGTAGAAGAAGATGAAGAACCACCACATGCATTAGATACGGATGCAAAGAATATTGCACTCTTGATAAGTTCAGCATTAGAATCAAAAATTTTTTCAGAAATTCACGTAATGAGAAAAACAGTAATTGATGGTTCAAACACAACCGGATTTCAAAGAACAATGCTTGTTGCACAAGGAGGATATATCGAGGTAGATGGTAAGAAAGTAGGAGTTCAATCAATATGTCTTGAAGAAGATGCGGGAAAATTAATCAAAGACGAAGGAAATCATAGATTTTTTAGTTTAGATAGACTTGGAGTTCCTTTAGTTGAAATTGCATTAGATCCTGTTGAAGGAGATCCAAAATTTGTAAAAGATATTGCATTAACGCTAGGCAGATTATTACGAGTTACAAAAAAAGTGATGCGCGGGATTGGGACAATTAGACAAGATGTGAATATTTCTGTCGAAGGAGGAGGCGTTATTGAAGTAAAAGGTGTTCAGCAATTAGATCAGTTAGAAAAAATTATTGAATTTGAAGCAAAAAGGCAACATGGCTTAAAAATAATTTCAGAGAAAATTAATCAGACGGAATTTATAGGAATTGATAGAAAACAAGATGTCTTTGATGTTACAGAGGTAATGCAAGAGTGTAATTCAAAGATTATTAAAAAATCAATAGAAAAACAAGAGAAAATTTTTGGAATAAAAATTAAAAAATTGAAAGGAATATTTGGTTTCGAGCCATATTCAGATGTGAGATTAGGAAAAGAGATTGGACAATTAGTGAGATTTTTTGGTATTGGTGGTGTTTTTCATTCAGATGAATTACCAAATTATGGAATTGAAGGCATAGATATCAAACGAGTTACTGAAAAATTAGATATTCAAAATGATGATGCATTTTTAATTATTGCTGGTGAAAAAATTTCAGTAGGATTTGCAATTGATTCTATAATTAACAGAATTGAGCTTGCAAAGAATGGACCACCTGCTGAAACTCGAGCCGCTACTCAAAATGGAGATACCATATTCCTAAGACCTAGACCAGGTGCATCTAGAATGTATCCAGAAACTGACATACCTACAGTGAAAGTAACAAATGAAGAACTTGTGCAAGTAAGATCCAATATACCAAAATCATGGGAAGAATCAATCAGAGAATTAGAAGAAAAATATCAAATCAATAATCAGCTTGCAGAACAAATATTTGATTCAGAATATTTTGAGATTTTTGAAAAAATATGTTCTAAAAATCAAAATTCACCAAATTTTGTCGTATCTGTTCTGTGTTCAACTATAACTAATTTAGAAAGAAGTGGATTAGATTCTAGTCTACTGAATGATGAACAGATAATGATGACATTTGAATTATTAGGACAAGAAAAAATAAACAAAGAATCAATTCAGATAATTTTTGAACAAATAATGTCTAAAAAAGTAAATGATGTTCTACAAGCATTAGAAAATGCATCTATAACTCAATTGACTGAAAATGAATTAGATGATATCTTAGATAAAATAATTCAAGATAATACCGATAAAATAAAACAAGAACAAATGCGTGCATTAAGTGGCATAATGGGAATAGCTATGAAAGAGGTTAGAGGAAAGGCATCTGGCAAGATTATTAATCAAAAATTGAAGGAAAAAATTCAGAATTTCCTAAATTGATAAGATAACAGTAGATGAATAAAAGAGAATAAGTTAAGGGGATTAACTTTTTGTCTTTCTACTACCAGTACCTCTACCAGTTGTACGTGTTCTGCCTTTGGTAGATACTTTTTTTGTCGTTGGAGTTGATGATAATTTTCTTTTTCCCGTACCGCGACCTGTTGAAACGCTACGATTTCCTGCAGCTTTCTTTTTGGTCTCCTGATATTCCTTGTAAGAATCTCCAGAAAAGGTTGATTTCTTACTAGTGTCAGTCTTTCTACGAGTTGTGCCTCTACCACCAACACGGGTTACTTTTGCCATGGAAAATAGGCAAACTACAGTGTTTTAAAGTTGTTCATAATGATAATGAAATAATTTATGTGGAAAGTGGGATTTGAACCCACAAATTCCAACAGATGACAATTCTGAACCTTGTACCATTGATCAGACGGGTGATTTTTGAATGAAAATTTTGTATTTTCAAGAATAAGTTCCTTATTCACAAAATATTGAAATGTAAGAGAAATTCTGTAGGTTTATGTCATTTTGGGAAATCATTTTGGATAATGAGAAAGAAATTCTAGGAAGATATAATCAGGAATATTTTACTGAACAAAAAATTGGAGAAATTATTAAAAAACTGTATGAACAAGAAATCAAACAAGGCCATAATCTAACAATTAGATTATCAAAAAAGGATTAATCGGATTTTCTGAATTCATCTAATAGAGATTTTTGTTGTTTTGTTAATTTTTTTGGAATTTCTACTACAATATGTACAAAAAGATCACCACGTCGATTAGAATTCTGACTAGGCAATCCCTGGGATTTAATTTCTAAGATTGAGTTTGGTTGAGTTCCAGATTCAATTTTCAATGTTTCTGTTTTTTCAAGTGTTTTGACATTAATTTCAGTACCTAAACTTGCATCTATCATAGAAAGTCTTGCATCACAGTATAGATCTATACCATCACGTCTAAAGTGTGAATGTGGTTCAACACGTACACGTACAATTAGATCACCATTATCGCCATCTGGAATTGATTCACCTTCATTTTGAATAACATAATCACCATTGTCAATTCCTGATGGGAGATTAAATGAAAGATGTTTTGTTCCTTTAATTTTTCCACGTTGACATTTTTTACAGGGATCTTTGATAATTTCTCCTCGTCCTCTACATGTTCCACATGCTTGAGCAGTTTCTAATAGGAATCCACCCATATTTTTTCGGACTCGAACTTGTCCACGGCCATTACAATCTTTACAAGTTACTTTTGATGTTCCAGGTTTACATCCTGTACCACTACAATCAGGACAATCTACATATTTCCGGAGATCAAGTTCAATTTGTTTTCCATGTAATACATCTTCCAAAGTAATGTAACATTCATGTAAAAGATCATTTCCACGTGAACGACCGAATCCTCTACCACCTCCACCAAATAGATTTTCAAAAACAGATCCGAATCCTCCACCGCCACGTCCTCCCTGACCGCTAAATAGATCATTGAAAATATCATTGAAGTTACCACCTGCACCTCTAAAGATGTCTTCAGTAGAGTATCTCCCATCTACACCTTCATGTCCATGTTGATCATATAGATCACGTTTTGATGAATCTGAAAGAACTGCATATGCTTCAGAAATTTCTTTAAAATGTTCTTGTGCATCAGGAGACTTATTTCTGTCAGGATGAAATTTTAAGGCTAACTTTCTATATTGCGATTTGATTTCATCAGGATTAGAAGATTTTGTTACTCCTAATACTTCATAATAATCACGTTTAGCACTCATAGATAATCTGCTTAATCAATTATTAATTAACTAACTCGATGATTTTTCTGATTTTTGTTCAGAATTAGTATCAGATTGTTGTTCTCCAGATTGTTGTTCTCCAGATTGTTGTTCTCCAGATTGTTGTTCTCCAGATTGTTGTTCTCCAGGTGGTGGTGATGCATTTTTGTACAATTCGGTCGTTACTTCATTAACAATTGTTTTGACTGCTTCAAGTTTTTGTTTAATTTGTTCTGAGTCTTGTGATAATGAATCTTTTAGTTCCTTGACTGCATCCGTGATTTGAATACCTTTTTCTTGAGGGATTTTATCTTTAAGATCTTGATTTACTAATTTTTCAGTAGTATAAATGAAACTTTCAGCCTCATTTTTAATATCAACTGCTTCTTTCTTCTTTTTATCTTCTTCAGCATGACCTTCAGCATCTTCTTGCATTTTTTTAATTTCATCATCTGACATTTTTGTTGTAGATTGAATTGTAATTTTAGCATCTTTGCCTGTACCCAAATCTTTTGCAGTTACATTCAAGATACCATTTGCATCAATATCAAATTTCACATTGATTTGAGGTACACCTCTTGGTGCAGGTGGAATATCAGTTAGATTAAAGGTGCCTAATGATACATTATCAGCAACCATCGGTCTTTCACCTTGTACAACATTAATGGTAACTGCAGTTTGACTATCTGCAGCAGTTGTGAATGTTTTATCTTTAGATGTTGGAATTGTTGTATTTCTTTCTATAATTGGTTCTCTTACGCCACCCAATGTTTCAATTCCAAGAGTTAACGGCGTAACATCAAGTAATACGATATCACTAGTTACATCACCTGCAATAATTCCTGCTTGAACTGCTGCACCAAATGCTACAGCCTCCATAGGATCAACTCCAGATTCACCTTCTTTTCCAACAGAATCACTTACAAATTTTTTGACAATTGGCATACGTGTTGGGCCACCAATCAAAACAATTTTTGTAATATCAGATGTAGAAAGTTTTGCATCTTCTAGTGCTTTATCAATAGATGACTTACATCTTTGAACAATTGGACTAACTAGATCATCGAGTTTTGCTCTTGTAATTTTAACTTCAAGATTTTTTGCGCCAGATGAGTCTTGAGCAATAAATGGGAGATTTACATCAGTTTCCATTACAGTAGATAATTCAATTTTTGCTTTTTCTCCAGCTTCTTTAATTCTAGTCACAGCCGTATTATCAGTAGAAAGATCTATTCCTTCTTTTTTCCTAAATTCATCAATTACATAATCAATTATTGCTTGATCCATATCAGCACCACCTAGTTTTGTATCGCCAGAAGTACTCATTACCTCAAAAACACCTCCACCCATCTCCATGATTGTTACATCAAGTGTACCACCACCAAAATCAAAGACCAATATTTTCATGTCTTCTTTACTTTTGTCTAATCCAAATGCAAGTGATGCAGCGGTTGGTTCATTGATAATTCTTACAACTTCCAATCCGGCTATTGTTCCAGCATCTTTTGTTGCCTGTCTTTGATTATCATTGAAATATGCAGGAACTGTAATTACAGCCTTGTTTATTGTATCACCAGTGAATGCTTCAGCATCACGTTTAATTTTCTGAAGAATAAATGCAGAGATTTGTTGAGGTTTGTACTCTTTTCCTTGTATTTTATACAAGAAGTCTTCACCCATCTTTCGTTTTGCTTCACGAATAGTATTATCAGGATTTGTTACTGCTTGTCTTCTTGCAGGTTCTCCAACTAAAAGTTCACCATCTTTTGAAAATGCTACTACTGATGGGAATGCTTTGCCGGCTACGGTTGTACCTTCTGCAGCAGGTATCAACGTAGGTTTTCCACCCTGCATAACAGATGCAGCAGAGTTACTTGTTCCTAGATCAATACCAATAATTTTTTCAGCCATATTTTACACATTCTTTAATTTTATTTCTTTGATACAATGACCTTAGATGGTTTTAAAATAGCTTTGCCAGAAATGTAGCCTTTAGATACCTCTTGAGTAATTGTGCCTTCATCTAGAGTCTCATCTACAATCATAGAAACAGCCTCATGAATTTGTGGATCAAAAATTTCACCAACAGCATCTATCGGTTTAATATTATTTTCATGAAGTAGTGATTCCATATTTTTTATTATGGCTTGTAGGCCATTTGTATCAACATTATCTTTTGATAAGACATCAACTGCTCGAATAAAATCTTCATAGATATTAATAAAATTTAGAAGTAGAACGTTAGTTTTACTAGAAACTCTTTGAGATATTTCAACTTGTGTTCGCCTTTCTAAATTTTGATAATCAGCTAAAGCACGTTGCCATTTATCTTTTAACTCAGAATTTTCTTTTTTTAGATTCATAATTCCTTCGTCAAGTCGTTTGATATTTTCTTTTGTTTCTTGGTCTAGTGGAGCATTTTTTAGTTCCTCATTGAATTCTTCAGTTGCAAATGGTTCTTCAATATTTGATTCTTTATCTTCAGACATTATAGATCAATTAATTTTTGAACATATTATTTTTGTGCTATTAATTGGCACAATGGATTAGCTTTGAGTATAATTAATTCATCATCTTTATTATTTTTCATCATATAATCAAAATCATATTTTGAGCAAACAACTACAATCGTAGTTTTATCATTTTGAAATACATCTACTGGTTGATTAATTGATTCAACGTCACCGATGTAATCTTTGAGTTTAGTTTCTAATTCTTGAAGTTTTTCAATTTTTTCTCCTTTCATTTCATGTTGATCTAAAGTCCATAAAAGTAGAATTTTTGTTCTACTAGCCTTTAATTCATTTTTCTTTAGAATTAATCTAGTTTCATCAATCAATCGTTTAATGTATCCATCTAATCCTTTCATACTTCCATTAATGAGATACATCAAACTACTTGCACCTTCAAATGAACTACTTAAAGATCTTAAATCAAATAATCCGTTAATTAGATCATCAAGAAAAAGTTCTCCTAATTTTTCTGAATTCAGATCAGATTTAGTTACGGAATCTTTAGCAAATTTGCAAACTTCAAGTATACTTGTTTGACTAGAAAATTGTTTTAGAATATCTATAGCATGAAAATATTCTGATGAACTTAATGATAAAAAATTTAAGTTTTTATCATTTACAAATAATTTTTTTAAAATTTCATTTTCTTTTCCATCTGATGAACCAATGTATTGCTTTATTGTGACTTCTTTTGATAAAGGATAGTAGAAATACGAGATATTTTTTCCTACCTTTAATCCTGTAACATGTTCAAGTAATGATATATTTTCAGAATTCCCTCCAAAACCAGTACCTAATCCATAAACAACATTACAGCCTTTTTTGATATTTGAGACCGCATCTTTGAATTTTGAATTTATCTCAATTTTTGTATCTTGACCAATTTTCCTAATTCTTGGTGCAAAAATTAGTACTTGTGCTTTAGAAATTGCTGCATCAATTGATGTCATCGCAAGTAGCGGTTCATCGTCTTTTAATGCCTGTACAGAAGGATATGATTTGGCGATATCTTCTTTGATAGATATAGCGGAAGGAGTAGATTCATCAATTATTTGAACATCACCACCATTAAGAGCAATTTTGCATGCAATAGAGTAACCTTCAGTACTTAATCCATAAATTACAACTTTTGTTGCCATTAAGGACTATAATATCAAGACTAAGAAATACTTATTGCAGTTATCTATGAAGTGCTAATACTTGAAGATCTGGTTTGACATTCTAACACCAAAACAATACTTGTTTTTTGAATATTTTATACAAAAACTTAGAAAACAACACAAGATTATTTCTACATCTAGAAAATATCAGCAAGTAAATGGTATTGAAGAATTTGGAACAATAAATCCAATAATAGTTGGAAAACATGGTGGAAAAAATAATGTAAATAAATTACTAGCAAGTTTGAATAGAAGTGAATTATTAACAAAGAAAATTGAAAAATGGAGTCCAAATTTACTAATTAGTTTTTGCTCTCCTGAAGCATCTAGAGTCGCATACGGATTAGGCATTCCCCACATAGCATTTTCTGATTCACCTCATGCAAAAGCAGTAATGAAATTATCACTTCCTTATGTTACAAAATTATTAACACCGTGGATTATTCCAAAACAAGATTTTGATGGATTTGGTATAGATTATAAAAATATCATAAAATACAGAACAATTGATGCAGGAGTAATTATTAAAAATTATAAAAAAAATAAACAAAATAAATCAAAAGACAAAAAAATAATTCTAATTCGACCTGAAGAATCTGAGGCAGCATATATTACAAAAAAGAGTAAAACCATTAAAATTATTAAAAAAATTGTGGGTGACTTTCCTGATGAAAAAAAAATTGTATTATCCAGATATAAAGATCAGTCTAAGAACCTAAAGAAAATTTTTGGGAATAATATTTCTCTTTTATCAAAACCCGTAAATGGAAATGAATTATTAAAAAATATAGATTATTTTGTTGGGTCAGGAGGAACAATGACTGCAGAAGCAGGATTATTAGGAATTCCAACTATTTCATTAAATGTAGTACCAAACAGGATTGAGGATTTTTTAGTTAAGAAGAGAATAATTCTTAGAAGTGAGAATCCAAATAGAATTTCTAGAGAAATTCAACAGGTTCTAAATAACCCCCAAATTATTAAGAAAAAGAAAGAAAAAGCAAAAAAATTAGTTGCATCATT
This sequence comes from Candidatus Nitrosopelagicus sp., assembly GCA_028343435.1. GTDB lineage: Archaea > Thermoproteota > Nitrososphaeria > Nitrososphaerales > Nitrosopumilaceae > Nitrosopelagicus. The sequence continues at coordinate 4,690 of JAOLYM010000004.1, read as the reverse complement.
TGAGGATCCATACCAAGTTCTTTTAAAAACTATGAAATCATTATAAAATAATATTATAGGGGTGAATTGTTTTTTCATTTAGAAGCCCAGTAGTGTAGCGGCAAGCATAGGGGCCCTTGGAGCCTTTGACCTCGGTTCGAGTCCGGGCTGGGCTATTCTTTTTTAAAAATCTAATTTTGTTAGTAATTTTGTTGCAATAACAAATAGAATTGCAGCTAATGCGACTAAAACTAACATTTCAGTAATTACAAAATCCGTAACTTGACCAAAAATTCCAGCTCTTATGATATCTACCAAATACGATAATGGATTTAGATAAAATATAGTTGCTAATGGTTGAGGTGCGCCTTGAACAGGATAAAATGCTGTACTTGCAAATGCACAAAAAAGAAATACTGTGTTAATAATTACATTAAATCCTTCACTAGAACGAAGTTTTACAGAAATTATTGATGCAATTGAGCCAAATAATATTGCACCAACTACTGAACCAAAAATTATTAGAGGAATGGTTACAATATTAAATTCAACAGAATCAAAAAATACAGGATAACCTACTGCTGTGATTAATGCAGCGCTAAATAATCCAATAATTCCAATTGTTACAATGTTACTTAGGATGTAATGAGTTCTAGTGAATGGGCCAGACATGATTTGTTCAAACATACCATGGCGTCTATCGTTCCAGATAATTATTCCAGAAATTAACGTACTATTCATAATGTTAAAACCAATCATACCAGATGCAAGAAATGCAGGATAATCAAGATTTTTTCCCCCAAATGGGACACTGTCAATTAGTGCAGTGTAAGCAAAACCTGCGACAAAAATATAGATTAATGGAAAAAGTATTTGCCAAATAATAAATCCAGGATTAATAGAAATTGTTAGATTTCTATTTACTAGTCTAATTATGGGATTAATTTGAATCACCCACTACTTTAAGAAATATCTCTTCCAGATTTGTTGGAATTGCAGATAAATCATTTATTTTTGTGTCAGTTTCATTTAAAATTTTTAAAATATTCATTAATACAATTTCAGATTTTGTAGAATTAATTATGACAGTTGGTTCAGGTTCTAGTTTGATTTGACATTCTGGAATTGTAGATAATTTAGATTTTAGTTCTTCAGAGACTGTAGAAATATGAATTTTAATTGTTTTTTCATGACCGAATCTATTTTTTAATTCAGATGGAGAATCAACTGCCATTATCTTTCCATTATTTATGATTGCAATGTTATCACAAAGATATTCAGCTTCAGATAGGACATGAGTTGTATAGAAAATTGTGAGTCCAGAGTTTTTTACTTGTTCTCTGAGAAAATCCAGTAATTTCCTTCTTGCGGCAGGATCTAAGCCAACTGTAGGTTCATCTAAAAATAACAAGTCCATATCGTGCATGAACTCTCTTGCTACCTGTACTCTTCTACGTTGACCAATTGATAGATCATCCATCTTCTTTTTTCTAATTTCTTCTAAACCAAAGGCAGAAAGTAGTTCTTCGGTTCGTTTCTTTCGTGTTTTTTTATCAATATTCCACATCATGCCATATTTTTCAAGAGATTTTTCAGCTGAAAGAGTTGGTTCGTAGCTAGGTTGTTGTAAAACTACTCCAATTTTTTTTCTGATTTCAAGAGGATGTTTAGCTGAATCTATGCCTAGTACAGAAATTTTTCCATTAGAAGGAGAAATTAGAGTTGTTAAGAGTTTGATAACAGTAGATTTTCCCGCACCGTTTGGTCCTAAAAAACCAAAAACCTGACCAGATTCTATTTGAAGATCAACACCATCAACTGCAACAGTTGAAGCATATTTCTTTCTCAAGTCTTTCGTTTCAATACATAGCATAATTGAGATTTATACAAACCACTAATGTGTTTAATGATAATTTTATTAACAATCTCTTTCTTGTAATAATAATTGTCTGAATTTGAAGAATTAATATCAAAATTATTGGAAAAAGTTCCTGAATTATCTAGATCGGTAATTGAAGAGAGAATAAATGAGAAAAAAGAAAAAGTGGGCGCAGGCTACCTAACAGATCAAGGAGCCATTTTCCTAGTTGCAGCAGATTTAGGCGTATCACTAGAACAAACACAAAATTCAGAAGTAGCAATAAAAGATCTTTACATCGGAGCAAAAGAAGTAACGTTAGAAAGTCGAGTTTTGAATATTTCACCTACAAAACAGTTTACAAAAAAAGATGGTTCTTCGTTTTCTTTGAGAACAATTACAGTTTACGATAATAATTCTACAGCAAGTGTAAAACTATGGGATGAAAAAGCAAATCTTCCAGGACTTGAAGAACTAAAACCTGGAGACTTGATTAAAATTATCAAAGCATATGTAAAATCAGATTTAACAGGTGCACCTACAATAAATATTGGTTCTGGTGCAACAATAGAAACATCAGAATCAGAAAGCGACATTGTCTCAATTGATTCAAAAATTAGTGATGTTAGTGAAATTAAAGATGAACAAAGAGATTTGATTGTTGCAGGAACATTAGGTAGTGCAATGAGTCTACTTGAATTTACAAATTCAAAAGGTCAACCTTCAAAGGCTTTGAAATTTAGATTAAGAGGTGAAAATAAAAATTTAGTCAACGTAGTGCTTTGGGGAAAAGATGAGTCAATTCTTCCTAAAGTAATTACCCAAGATGCCAAAGTCAAATTGTTCGGAGTTAGGACAAAAACTGGAATGCAAGGACTAGAAATTCATGGAAATGATGCAACAATAATTGATGTTGAAGGAGATGCAGAAATTCAACCTACAATAGTTAGACTTCTAGCAATTGAAAAGGATCAAGCAGGTAATACAACAGGCTTAGCCATAGATAAATCAAAGAAATTGGTTAGAATTACAGATGTTGCAAATACAATTAGTAGTTTTGTTAAAGATGATATTTTAGAATGCATGCCATCAAAGATTTTTGGAAATACAATGCAAATTGATCAAGACTCATTTGTAAGAAAAATTGATGACAAGACAGTTCCAACTGTAGCAGAAATTAGAACAAAGATTACAGAAGTTAGTGAAGGTAATGATTATTCAGTAGAGGCAATTGTTCTAAAAGCACCAGAAAGAAAAGATATTCAAACCAAAAATGGTGACAACATACAACTATCTGAAATGTTTGTCGAAGATGATAGCGGACAAGTTTGGATTAAAGGATGGAGACAGCAAGCAGACCTGATGGATAGTTTTACACTAGGAGACATAATTACAATTTTAGGAGTTAATGCAAGACCTGGACTAGAAGGAAAACTAGATTTGGTATTGACACCTTATTCAAAAATAATTAAGAAAAACTAATCTTTCCAAAATCCCCTTGTCAAAGTATAGGTCTTTTCTGCGATAATGATTTGTTTAATCAGATAATCATCATCATCTTCTACTCTATTTTTTAAAATTCTAGCTCCGGTATCAGGACCAACTCCATAAGCAGCCATAACGATCAATGCTGTTTTTCCAAAACTAGACAATAATGATGATACTTTCCAGGCTTTGTCAAAATTCTTTTTTTCATCAGGAGTTAGTTTTTTTCCTTGATGCTTTTTTTGAATTGTTTTTACAAGTTCATGATCGTATTCATAAGTACAGGTAATCTGTTGGCCCTTACAATATTTACATTTGAGTGGGTGTGTTTCACTAGGAGTCATAACACGTTGCCAGAGTCCACATCGTGCACAAATCAATCGTTGTTTAGTCTCCATTAGACGCTTTCTAACTTTTAGCAACATTTCTTTGTCTATACTTGCAGGATTTGTATACGACATCACAGTTTGATCTAATACTGGTTCTGCCAATTTAGAAAATTTATCAACATCAACCCATTCAATCTCAATTTCATTTTGTTTAATTAATTCAATAATTCTTTGAGCACCTTCAAGATCAAATTTTTCATGAAATAATTCTCTAAATGCCTCTTTTACAAGAGGAGTATTGATATTTCGTTCAAAATCATATCTAACTTCATTTTTTACATATACATCTCCTCGGTCATAAAAACCAAATTTCTTTCCCACACAGAATGTTTTCCAAGTAACATCATTTTTGCCTTTTAGTGCTACTGACATTATTTCATTAATATCAAAATTAGAAGAAAATACATCAGTAATGTGTTTCTTTGTAAATTTAGACTCAACAGATAAAAGAATTCTATATGCATCAGAACTAGATTTAACTTTAGAAGCTAAAGAAGCATCTAACATCGTCTCCAAAATAATTTTTAATGTTGAATTAATTTTTGTTCCAAAACATGAATGCAAAATTAATACACTTTGTTGTGGAAGTCGATGTGACTCTATAACAATTGTTTTTTCATCTGGCATTCTAATAAAATCTAAATTTGAAACTACATCATTCATCATTTTTACTGAACCGTTACGAACTCTAGTCCTAAAGCTTCCAACTTTGTTAGCAGTTTTATAATCAACAGGTATGTTAACACCTTCCCATTTAGGAACTGGTATTTCTTTTGATGATCTAATAGGTAAAACATTCACTTTGAATGCTTTTTCATCTATATTCAAAACTCTCCATTGTGATCCACGTAAAACAAAAATTTGATCCTTATCAAGATCACCTACAAATCTTTGGTCTAATGTGCCAATGAATTTATTCTCTATTGTATCAATTACTTTGAATTTTAAAATATCTGGAATAGTTGATAGATTTTGAAAG
>JAOLYM010000039.1 GCA_028343435.1 Candidatus Nitrosopelagicus sp. | reverse complement strand
CAATATTTTTTTCTTTTTGTTTCAATTCATTTGAATCAAGTAATGATAAATTATTTTCAGAAACACCATTTTGTATTCCCCATTTATAATATTTTTCCAGAGTTTCATGTTGCTTTTCATCTATAGCAACTTCTATAGTTCCAATCTCATTCCACGGAGACATTGTATTTTTTGCTAGTGTTTTCCATAAATCACGAGATATATGTGCGGATTTAGCAAAAATTTTTTTCTTTTCAGGATTTAGATAGAACGGAGTGTGAACAACGCCAGTATTTCGTCCACTCGTATGTTTAGCAACATTTGATTCTTTTTCAATAACACATACACTGGAATCATAAAGATTTGATATCCAATATGAAATTGTAGTACCTAAAATTCCTCCACCTATAATTGCAATATCAAATTTTTTCAATACTACTGATCATATACTCTTGAATTATAAATTAAAGATGGCGCCGAGAGAGAGATTTGAACTCTCGATCCCTTGCGAGAACGTGCTTTATGGTTTAAACATTTCCAGGCACGCGCCCTACCAGGCTAGGCGACCTCGGCATTAGCTTTCGCTAAATAATAATTTGGTAGTGATTATAAAAATGCATTATATTATTTATTTGAAAACATGAATTATGACAATTTTTTCTATAATACTTCCATCAAGTGTTATGGCTTTTGATGTGATTTTGTATGTACCCTCCAGTATATGTTCACCATTATTTTTTATTTGATCCCAAACAAAAGATACTTCCTCGTGTGAATCGAGTTTAGAAATTACTTGCGATGATATGGGCGAAAAAATATGTATGCTATCTAGTTGTTTTATTATTAAGCCATATGATGCATCAGAGAATTTTAGTTCATCAGTACCTGAATTGATGATTGTAATTGAAATGGGTTCACCTAGTGTGAAATTAGTTTTTTCTGTAACAATAGATAATGATGTGCCATCAACGTAGACTAATTGATCTTCAACACCATATTCGTATAAAATTATTCCGAAGATTGGTCCAGATATAACACCAAGAATTATTGCAAAAAGTAAGCCTTTTGGAAACAATTTTTATTCTTTTTTTGGTGTGCTAGTACGCCAATTTTTTGGATAAGTGTTTGGTTTCATGATAATTCTTTTTGTTTGAAAAGCATATCCTTTTGTTAGATCTTTTATTTCATTTTCAGATAAAAGAGATTCAGCCAATGCAACAATCTCACCTTTTTGAGAATAGATTCCAACTAGATCACCTTTTTGTAAATATGGAGAAACTTGTAAGACTCCAGGTATTGCTAATTGCGCACCATGACACATGGAGTCAATTGCAGAATCACGAATGACCACAGATTTTATTTCACTAAATGTTTCTTCAACAGGTCTAATAATTTTCAAAAGTTTTGATTCATCTTTATTTTCTTTCCATGTTGCATATGCATCTGCTAGTTGATGCATAGTAACAAGATTTTCTTCGTTGAATTGATGTACACGTGATCGACGTAACTCTATCATAGAACCTCCAGGTCCAAGTAATTCACCCATATCATAATATAATTTTCTAATGTAAGTTCCTGCTTCACATAATACACGTAACAAAACTAGACGTTCTTTTTGTTCCAATAATTCTAATTCATAGATAGTTCTACTTCGTGTTTGTCTTACCACAGCAGATCGTTGTGGTGGTTTTTGAAAGATTTCACCACGAAATAATTCAAGTATTTGTTCAAGTTTTTCTTTAGATGGTAAAGAATGTAATCTACCTAATGCATGATATTCTTTTGGGCCTAACAATAATACTCCAAGAGCTTTTGTTCCCTCACCTAAACCAAGAGGTAAAACACCTGAAACTTGTGGATCAAGTGTTCCACTGTGACCAGCTTTAGGAATTTCTAAAATTCTTTTTGCCCAAGCAACAACTTCATGACTTGTAGGTCCTGGAGGTTTATCAATTAAAATTAAACCATACTCTAAAAGCTGTTCAATAGTTCTTTTGTTGTAATATGTCCCATATTGAGGATTAGTCATATCCTCATCTATTTTTACAAGATTTTCAAGTTGTTTTAGAGTCAAAGTAGTTCTCTCACAGTTGATTTTGCAATTTCTAATACTTGCTCTGCATTTATTCCATCAGTTTGAATTATTTTATTAAAAACTGAAAGATCATCCCCAAATTCAAAGTTGTATAGGTTTTTGTAGATTGCTTTATTTTCATTAAATCGTTTGTTAACAACTTCAAGTGCAGAGGATTCTTCCATATTATCACGATT
>JAOLYM010000038.1 GCA_028343435.1 Candidatus Nitrosopelagicus sp. | reverse complement strand
AAAAATTAGAATCCATGTTGCTTGAGAAATTTTCAAGAGTGGAATTTGAAAAAGATCTTATGGGCGGAGCTATTATGGTTGCTGCGTACAAATGAATAATAGACTAATCCTAGTTTACATAACCGGCATTTTAATTGGAATTTCATACGGACTCCAGGGTCCATTGTTGCCTGTGTTTGCAAAAAATGTAATTGGTGCATCATATGCCGATCTTGGAGCCATAGGTTTTGCCAATTTTATTCCATACATGTTCTTTCCATTATTTGTCGGGATTTTACTAAATCGCTTCAACAATGCACATCTGCTTTCACTGGGAATTGGAATAAATTCAGTGTCAGTATACTTACTTTCAATTTCACAGTCAGTTCCAGAAATCATGGGATATAGAGTACTTACAGGAATCGCCCATGCATTCTTCTGGCCACCATGCGAAGCAATTATTTCAAATGTAAGCAAGGGAAAAACTCGCGTCAGAAACATTGCAACGTTTACAGGATTTTTTACAACGGGATTCATGATAGGACCGCTAATCGGATCAGTTGTCTTAGAAAACTTTGATGAAAATTATAGATTCATCTTTGAAATTGCAACTTACGTGCTAGTGGCATCAATTGTTTCGGCAATTGGACTTTCAAGAAACAGGCCAATTGTGAACCATGAAAAGTTTTCATTTTCGTCAATCAAGGAAATAATAAAATTTCCACACGTCATCATGATGCTAATTTACTGTACCGCATCATTTGGCATAATTCTGAGCATTTATCCGGCGTTTCTCAACGACAGGGCCATGACTCCGGTCAACATTGAAATTTTATTTTTCATTTTCGGACTATCCAGAATTATAACGCTCATTATGGCAAGCAAGCTTGCTAAAAATACAAGTCTAACATTAATTTTGGCAACATTTTCCATAGCGGCAGGACTGGGATTGTCATTCTTTGTAGAAAGCATAGTTGAATTTGCAATTGCATTAACGCTGATGGGATTTGGATTCAGCATCTTCTTCCCACTGACACTGGAAATTGTTTTGAGCAAAACAAGAAAGGAAATTTCAGGTACAATGATTGGAGCTTATGAAACCATATTTGGCATAGGATGGGCCAGCGGACCGCTAATTGCAGGTGTGATATCCTACTTCTTTGGAAATGAAACGCCATATTTGATATTCTTTGCAATAGGAATTGGCGTAGCGATACTTTCAATATCAAAAAGAAAACTCCTTGAGCCTAGCAGGAATACAAATCTTTAATTTTAAAACAGAATAACGACAAGCATGGAATATTTCCTAAACATAATGGGAAGCGAATGGATGATAATCATTTTTGTTGCACTGATTTTGCTGTTCGGTACTAACAAACTTCCAGAAGCAGGAAAAAAAATTGGAAAGATGGTAGGGGAATACAACAAGGCGAAAACAGAAATGCAGAATCAAATTAACGACATGGCGAAAACAGGAACGGAAAATCCGGTAATTGACGGACCAGTGCAAACAGAGAGACAAAAATTGGAAAAAATGGCACAGTCGCTTGGAATTAATGCAGAAAACAAATCAGATTTAGAACTAAAGCAAACAATTGATTCCAGATTTGGAACATCAGAGACAGATGCAAAGAACCTAAAAGATAGCAAATTCAAGAACTAGCATTATCAGAAATGAAAAAAACAAAGTTTGAGACAATGACATCAAGGGAGAAAATTCTTTGGCTTTTAGAGTCAGATGACGAGTATGGTGGCCCGCAGTCAGTAAACGATATTTGTAAAAACCTGAACATTCCAAACACCAACGTTCGCTCTCTTGTAATCAGGATGATGAAGACAGGAAAGATTGAAAGAATATCAAAGGGAGTTTACAAGATTGCAAACGACAATAGAGAATATGTTTCAAGCAAGCCCGAAATGAAGTTAGAGTGAGTTATTTTTTTCTGTAAAATACTTCCTTGCGGTTCCTTGCGCCAGTTGAAATAACTTTTGCGTGCTCTAGCACGTCAATTACTGCGCCAACTGCATATGGATCGTCTGAAATGTTTTGTGGAACTGCGCTGACTACTTTTTCCAGGTCAAACGTTTTCGGAAGCCCTGCAACAATTTTTCCCAGAACTGAAGTTTTTTTCTTTGGGTTTCCGAGCTTCATTATGTACGGCTCTTCTGCAGAACCAATTACGCTTGTAAGATAGTCGCCTGCCTTGTTCTTGTAGCAGATTTGCGTAGTATCGGTTCCGTTCTGCTTGTCAGTCAATGTTTTTTGAAACTGCATCTTGAATCCTTTTGGAATGCTTTGTTCAATGTCAAGGTGTGCGTCCTGCTTTCTTCCCGACTGCTCCCCGTCGTGCCACCTAACCGGAAAGTAAAGCGGAATGATAAAGTTTGAAAGCATTGGCTTTTCCTTCAAGCGCTTTTTTGAAAGCGAAACGTACTCCTTTCTCAGGTCAACTCCAATGAACTTGCGCCCAAGGCTTTTTGCAACCTTTGTTGTCTGGCCGCTGCCACACATAGGATCAAGGACGACGTCTCCCTTCTCCGTATAAAGACTG
>JAOLYM010000037.1 GCA_028343435.1 Candidatus Nitrosopelagicus sp. | reverse complement strand
TTGACGAGATATCGGAATTGATGAAATCCCATTTGTAGAAAGAAATTTTCGCAGGTTTTTCCCAACAAAGCCCTTTGCACCAGATATAACTATATGATCAATAATTTCCGTACGCATGATGAAATGATAAAATATTTTATTTTAAACATATCCAGAGAAGGTACATGACAACAAAAATTCATGTTAAATTTAGTAAGAATGCACAAGAATGCAGAGAGATTTTAGGAGTGACTAAAGATTCCAGTCATAAAGAGATCAAACAGGCTTATAGAAAATTATCTTTGAAATATCATCCAGATAAAAATACTGAAATTAATGCTAGTAAAAAATTCAAAGAGATTACAGAAGCATATCAATATCTAAAATCTCATCGAAAAAACCAATCAAATAAAGATGAACATGTATCAGGAGAAGACTATCAAAATTTTTGGAAAGCACAAGGAGAAAAGATGGGAAATGATATGAGATTTAATTTTGAGGAACTGAGAAGAGAAAATCAAAAATTTGGAGGAGACTATAATCAAGAGACACATAATAGAGAGAAACCAATATCACAAAAAACAACACATTTGTTACTTTATGGAGGATTAGGTGTTGTTACATTATGGATTGTTCTTAATGAAATTCTTCGTTTGTAACAAAAGTTATTACATAAAAAATTAAAAATTTCACGTGGATACAAATACAGAAACTAAAAAGAAATTACGTACAGGATTTACAACAGGAAGTTGTGCTACAGCATCATCAAAGGCAGGAATTTTATCAATTATTAATCAAAAGAAAATTGAACAGATAGACATCATATTACCAAAACGCTCAAGATTAAATATTAAAATTAATTCATGTGAGTTTACTAAAGATTCAGCAAAGTGTTCTGTAATAAAAGATGGAGGAGATGATCCGGATGTAACACATGGTGCAGAAATTATTGTTAACGTTGAGTTAACAAATAAGATTAATGAAATAGAAATTGATGGAGGAGAAGGTGTAGGCCGAGTTACTAAGCCAGGATTAGGATTAGAAATTGGAAGTGCTGCAATTAATCCAACACCAAAGAAGATGATTTTAGAAAACATTAGAGAAGTAGGTGAAGAATTACTTAAAAAAAATGGAATCAAGATTACAATATTTGTACCTAAAGGAAAAGAGTTGGCAACAAAAACAGATAATCCAAGAATTGGAATAATGGGAGGGATTTCTATTTTAGGAACAAGTGGAATTGTAATTCCATATTCAACTGCATCGTTTGCAGCAGCTATACGACAACAGATTGCAGTTGTAAGTTCTATGAATGATGACTATGTTGTTTTAACAACTGGCGGAAGAAGTGAAGACTTTGCAAGAGAAATTATAGAATTACCAGATCATTCATTTATTCAAATGGGAGATTTTTCAGGTTACACAATCAAACAATGTGCAAGAAAAGAATTGAAAAAAGCATATGTTGCAGGATTCATTGGTAAATTAGCAAAAATGGCAGCAGGTGTAAAGCAGACTCATGTGAAAGGTGGAAAAGTAGACATGAAATTTCTTTCTGAACTTGCAAAAAGATGTGATGCAAAATCAGAAACCATTAGTAAAATTCTAGGTGCAAATACTGCTAGAAATGTTCAAGAGATCATCATGGAAGACAAAGTAGACGGATTTTTTGATCAAATTACAAATGAAACATGTAAACAAATGATACAACATTCAGAAGGAAAGATTCCAGTTGAGGTAATACTGTTTGATTTTGATGGCAAAGTGTTATCCAGAACAGAAATTGAGACAGAGACACTTTAGAAATAGAGTAAGGCATTTAATTAATTCAGAATTTTTAATATTATGAAGAAAATAGCTGTTTTAGCAATTACAAAAAATGGAATAGAAATAGGTTTAAAATTAAAAGAACATTTTTCAGATTTTGACATATTTGCACCAATAAAATTTTCAAATAATGATAAAAAAATTCAGTGGTATGAGGATTCCACAACTCAAAAGATTGTTGAATTGTTCAAAAATAACGATGGAATAATTTGTTTATTTTCATTAGGTGCAGTAATTAGATTACTTGCGCCACACATCAAAGATAAGAAAACAGATCCGGCAGTAATTGTGATTGATGATAATGCTAATTTTGTAATTAGTGTTTTATCAGGACATTTAGGAGGAGCAAATGAGCTTTCAAATGAAATTGCAGAAAAGATGAACTCCACTCCTGTCATTACTACAGCAGCAGATGTTAACAAAACCATAGCAGTAGATCTTGTTGGTAGAGAATTTGGTTGGAAAATTGATGATGATAGCAATGTAACTAGAATTAGTGCATTCATGGTCAACAAAGAAAAAATTGGAGTTTTTCAGAATACAGGTAAAAAAGAATGGTGGAAAGGAAAACTTCCAGAAAATATTACAGTGTTTTCAAAAATAGAAGAGTTGAAAGATTCTGATTCTAAGGGATATTTGATAATTACAAATGACCAAATTAACGATGAGGAAGTATTGAAAGATTCTGTAGTATATAGAGTTCCAAATTTGGTTGTAGGGATAGGATTACACTGGGATACATCTAAAGAAACT